>JBOHQB010000510.1:0-8314 GCA_050731995.1 Candidatus Rokuibacteriota bacterium | reverse complement strand
GCCCGGCGTGGAGGCGCGCAAGGCGATGCGGCGCACGTACTTTCCCGAGACGCACGGCTACGCCGAGTGCCCGATCTACGATCGCTACTCGCTGGCGCCGGGTCAGTCGCTCACCGGGCCGGCCATCGTCGAGGAGCGGGAGTCGACCACGGTGCTGCCGCCCGGCGTCGTCGGCGAGGTGGACGAGTACGCGAACCTGATCGTGGCGGTGGGATCGGCGTGACGGGCCGGCGCGTTCGTGCCGCCGGCCGGACGATCGCCGGGCGGGTGATGGCGTGAGCGCCGTCGATCCGATCACGCTCGGCGTGGTGTGGGGCGCGCTACAGTCCATCGCCGTCGAGATCGGCACGACGGTGCACCGGACGGCGTACTCCGAGCAGGCGCGCGAGGGCCAGGACTTCTCCGTCGCGCTCTTCGACGCCGCCGGGCGGATGGTGGCGCAGGGGCCGTACTCGCCGGGGCACATGGGCGCTATGTCGTTCGCGGTGAAGCACGCGCTCGCCGCGTTTCCGGCCGAGACGCTCCGACCCGGCGACGCCATCCTCTTGAACGACCCGTTGCTCGGCTCCGGCCACTTCCCCGACTTCTTCATCACCCAGCCCGCATTCCACGGGGGGCGCCTGATCGGCTTCGCGACGAACATCGTCCACCACACGGACGTCGGCGGCTCGCGGCCCGGCAGCCAGGGCGTCGAGGGAATCTTCGATTACTTCCAGGAGGGGCTGCGCATCCCGCCGACCAAGGTCTGGCGGGAGTATCAGGAGGACGCGGGCGTCGTCGGCATCATCGCGGCGAATACGCGCACGCCCGAGAAGGTGCTCGGCGACCTCCGCGCCCAGCGCAGCGCGCTGCGTGTGGGCGAGCAGCGCCTGCAAGAGCTGGCGGCCCGGTACGGCCCGGCGACGCTCGAGGCGGCGATGGACGAGATCCTCGACCGCACCGAGGCGAGCCTGCGCGCGGCGATCGCGAGGATTCCACGCGGCGTCTACCGGTTCGAGGACTTCCTCGACGACTGCGGTCCGGGAACCGGGCCGCTGCGCGTCGGGGTCAGCGTGACCGTCGACGGCGACGCGATCACCGTGGACTATGAGGGCTCCAGCCCGCAAACCGCGTCGGGAATGAACTCCTACATCAACTACACGCGCTCGTACTCGTACGCGGCGATCAAGTGCCTCACGGACCCGTTCGGGCCCATGAACGAGGGGGCGCTGCGGCCGGTGACGGTGAAGGCGCCCGAGGGCTCGTTCCTCAACCCGCGGCCGCCGGCCGGCGGTGGGCCACGCGCGATCATCTGCTATCGCGTCTTCGAGGCCGTGCTCGGCGCGCTCGCCCCGGCGCTGCCGGAGCGCGTCGCCGGCGCGGCGTCGCACTTCGCCAACCCGACCTTTGGCGGCTGGGACCGCGCGCGCGGGCGGCGCTTCGTGGCCTACGAGCTCGTGCTCTCCGGGACGGGCGCGCGCGCGACGAAGGACGGCTGCGAGGGCATGTCGTGGGCCTTCAACGCATCGAACATTCCGGTCGAGGCGCAGGAGGCGACGCAGCCGATCGTGATCGAGCACTTCGGCTTCATCCGGGACTCGGCGGGGGCCGGGAGGTTCCGCGGCGGCTCCGGGGTCCGCCGCGACATGCGCTTCCTCGCGGACGACGGCAAGCTGACGAACCTCTCAGAGCGTCACGTGTTTCCGCCGTACGGCCTCTTCGGCGGCAAGCCGGGCGCCCGCGCGCACACGGTCGTCAATCCGGGATCGGACGACGTCGTCATCCACGGAAAGGAATCGAGGGAGTTCGCCTACGGCGACGTGATCTCGTTCCGGCAGTCCGGCGCGGGCGGCTACGGCGACCCCTTCGAGCGCGATCCGGAGGCGGTGCTCGCCGACGTGCTCGACGACTACGTCTCGGTCGCGGCGGCGCGCACCGAGTACGGCGTGGTCGTCATGGGCACGGTCGCCGATCTGGGGGTCGACGCGGCGGCGACGCGCGCACTGCGAGCGGGCAGGCGATGATCGCATTCACGCCCGAGCAGGAGGAGTTCAGGAAAACCGTCGCGCGCTTCGTCGACGCCGAGGTGGCGCCCGTCGCTGACGCGCTCGACGAGCGCGCCGAGTTCCCTCGTGAGCTCTTCAAGCGCGTGGGGGCGCTGGGCTGGCTCGGGCTCCGCTACCCCGAGGCGTACGGCGGTGCCGGCGCCGACATGACGACGTACTGTCTCTTCGCCGAGGAGCTGGCGCGCGGCTCGATGTCGCTCGCCGCCGCCGCGGCGATGCAGTCGCTCATGGGGACTCATTTCGTCTACAAGTACGGCGACGAGGCGCTGCGGCAACGGTATCTCGTCCCCGCGCTACGCGGCGATTTGGTCGCGACGTTTGCGCTCACCGAGCCGGACGCCGGCTCCGACCTCGCCGGGATCACGACGCGCGCCGAGCGCAGGGGCGACGGCTGGGTGCTGAACGGCCGCAAGACGTGGGTGACCAACGCGCCGGTCGCCGACGTGCTGACGGTCGCGGCGAAGACATCGCCCGAGCGCGGCATGAAAAACATCGCGCTCTTCCTGCTCGACCGGGCGACGATGCGGGGCGTGACGCTCGGCAAGAAGATCGAGAAGATGGCCGTGCGAGCCTCGGAGACGGGCGAGATCCTGCTCGAGGACGTCGCGGTTCCCGGCGCGTCCCTGCTGGGCGGCGAGACGGGAGGCGTCGAGAAGATCGGGGCCATCCTCGCCGAGATCCGGGTGATGACCGCGGCGCTCTCGGTCGGCATCGCGCGCGCGGCGTACGAGGCGGCGCTCCGCTACTCGCGCGAGCGCGTGGCCTTCGGCAAGCCGATCGGCGAGCATCAGGCGATCGCCTTCAAGCTCGCCGACATACTCACCGGCATCCACGCCGCGACGCTCATGACCTATCAGACCGCAGGCGGGATCGACGCCGGGCGCGCGGTCGTGCGCGAGGCGGCGATGGCGAAGCTCTTCGCCTCGGAGACGGCCGTGCGCGTGACGGACGAGGCGGCGCGGATCTTCGCGTCCTACGGGCTCGCGATGGAATACCCGGTGCAGCGCTACTTCCGGGACGCGCGCTTTCTGCTGCCCGGCGGCGGCACCTCCGAGATCCTGCGCCTCGTGATCGGGCGCGACCTCGACTGGGACCGGGGCCAGGTGCTGGCGTGACGTTGATCGACGACTCATCCAGGGAGGCTCGCATGGACGCGCGGCGGATCCTGTACGTGGAGGACAACGTGCTCATGGAGGCGGGGAAGCCGCTGGCCCGGCAGGTGCGCCGCGTCGCCGGGCTGGCGGTGATCGCCAACCCGTACGCCGGCCGCTTCGCGGACGACCTCTCGCCGCTGTTCGACACCGGCATGGAGCTGGGCGCGATCCTCATGAAGCGTGTCACGGAGCTGCTCGGCGGCGCCGCGGTGAGCTATGGCAAGGCGGCGATCGTCGGCACGGCGGGCGAGATGGAGCACGGCGGCGCGCTGCTCCATCCCAAGCTCGGCAAGCCGATGCGGGCGGCCGTCGGTGGCGGCGAGGCCATCATCCCGTCCAACGTCAAGGTCGCGGCGGCGGGCACGCCGATCGACGTGCCCCTCGGCCACAAGGACGACGTGTGGTCGTTCGACCACTTCGACACCATGACCGTGATGGCGCCCGACGCTCCGCGGCCCGACGAGATCGTGATGGTCGTGGCGGTTGCGGACGGCGGCCGGCCCTTCCCGCGCGTGGGCAAGGGCCGGGCGACGGTGTAGGCCGCGCGCGGGGAGGGGAGCGACGGCGATGCGACGAGTCGCGCTGATCGGGGCGGGGGTGTCGAAGTTCGGTGTCCGCAAGGCAACGTACCGCGACCTCATCTGGGAGGCGGGCAAGGCGTGCTTTGACTCGGCGCCCGCGGTGAAGCCGAAGGACGTGGAAGGACTGGTCGTCGGCTCGGTGATGCCAGAGCGGACGGCGTTTCAGTCCCACATCTCGTCCATGGCCGCCGAGGCGCTCGGTATCCGTCCGAGCGCGCTCAGCGCGCGCACCGAGCACATGTGCGCTTCCGGAACCGTGGGCATCCGGTACGCCTACGCGTTCATCGCCGCCGGCCTCGCGGACCTCGTCATGGTGCTCGGCGTGGAGAAGCTGAATCAGCCGAGCGGCGAGGAGGCCATCCTCAACATGGGCACGGGCGTGGACCGCGAGTGGGAGGCGGCGTTCGGCCTCACCGCGCCGCCCTGCTTCGCGCTGGCCGCCCAGCGCCACATGGCGGAGTACGGCACGACCGAGGAGCAGCTGGGACTCGTCAGCGTCAAGAACCACACCCACGCCGCGAAGAATCCCAACGCGCACTTCGGAAAAGGGGCGACGCTGGATCAGGTGCTCTGCTCGCGCATGATCTCCTCGCCGCTCCGCCTCTTCATGTGCTCGCCGATCACCGACGGCGCGGCGGCGGTCATTCTGGCCTCCGAAGAGCGCGCCCGCGCGCTGACCGACAAGCCCGTCTGGATCCGCGGCACGGCTCAGGCGCTCGACGGGTTCCAGCTCACCTCGCTCCACGAGGACTACGCCGAGTGGCCCGCGCTCCGCCGCGCCGGCGAGGCGGCGTACAAGATGGCGGGCATCACGCCGCGGGACGTGGACCTCGCCGAGGTGCACGACTGCTTCGCGATCGCCGAGATGATCGCCTGTGAGGAGCTGGGCTTCTGCGAGAAGGGCGAGGCGGGACCGTTCGTTCAGGCGGGACGGAGCGACTACGGCGGCGACGTCGTCGTCAACCCGCGCGGCGGGCTCATCGGCTGCGGCCACCCGCTCGGCGCGACGGGCGTGGCGCAGGCCGCGGAAGTCTGGGTACAGCTGCGCGGCGAGGCCGGGCCGCGCCAGGTCTCCGACGCCGCGGTCGGCCTCACCCACAACAACAGCGGCATGGGTGAGCACGTCGTGATGATCTACGGGCGCGACCCGGCGTGATGCGGCTTCGCTCATGGCGGGGACGGAGGCGTTGGCGTGGTGCTTGTTCGAGCGCGGGCTTCGCTCGCGCAATCTGTTCTGGGGGCGGCTTCGGAGGGGGCCGTCGAGGCCCCCTCCGACGGAGCGGCATGGGTGAGCACGTCGTGATGATCTACGGGCGCGACCCGGCGTGAACACCGTCGCCGTCCTGGGCCCCGGCAGGATGGGGCGCCAGATCGCGCTCGTCTTCGCCCTCGGCGGCTGGCGCGCGCGTCTCGTTGACGTCAAGGAGCGCGCGATCACCGACGCCGCGCTCGCCGACGCGCGGCGCGAGATCCAGCGCGACCTCCGCCTCATGGCCGAGGAGGGCGTGATCGAGGACGCGATGATCGTACCCACGCTCGATCGGATCGAGGGCCGGGTAGGCCTCGACGATCTCAAGGAGTGCGCCTTCGTCCAGGAGGCGCTGCCCGAGTCGGTCGAGCTCAAGCGGAACGTCTTCCGGCGGGTCTCGGGCCTCGTCGCGCCCGACGCGATCGTCGCCTCGACCTCGTCCACGATCTCCCCCGCCGACATGGCCGACGCGATGGACCGCCCCGAGCGGTTCCTCGTCGCCCACTGGCTCAACCCGGCGCACATCATCCCGCTCGTCGAGGTCGTGCCGGGCCCGGCGACGGCGGACGACGTCGTCGCCAGGACGCTCGCGCTGCTCGAGCGACTCGGCAAGACGCCGGTACGCTGCGCGGCCTCACCGGGCTTCATCGGACCGCGGCTCCAGGTGCTCCTGATGAACGAAGCCGTCCGGCTCGTCGAGGAGGGGGTGGCGACGCCGGAGGACGTGGACCGCGCGTTCCGCGCCGGGATGGGGTTCCGCTACGCGTCCGTCGGAATCTTCGAGTTCATTGACTGGGGCGGAGTGGACATCCTGTACCACGCGAGCCGCTACATGACGGAAGCCACGGGTGACGCGCGGTTCGCCGCGCCGAGGCTCGTCACCGAGAAGATGGCGCGGAACGAGCTCGGCACGAAGACCGGGCGCGGCTTTTACGACTACGCTGGCGACCGGCGCGAGCGGTTCGAGACGGAGAAGATCCGCGTGCTACTGCGCCGGATCAAGCAAGAGCGGCCGTGAGCTACTTCCGCGCCACGGACCCGTTTCCCCTCGAGTCGGCGGAGCACAACAAGCTCCACGAGTTTTATACGCGGCTCGCCTCGGGCCGGCTAGCGACGACGAGGTGCGCGGCGTGCGGCACGACGGCGTGGCCGCCGCGCGGCTTCTGCGGCGGCTGCGCCTCGGACCGGTTCGAGTGGGTGGACCTGCCCGAGGACGGCGAGGTGCACGCCTTCACCGTGCAGGAGACGGGGCTGCCGGCGGGATTCGACGGGCCGCGCGTGTTTGCCATCATCAAGGTCGGCGGCCATCGGGTCTTCACGATCCTGCGCGACGCCGATCCCGCGCTGGTGAAGGTCGGTCTGCGCGTCCGGCTGGCCCCGCTGAAAGTCGCCGACGAGCCCAAGGGCGCGCCGCGCTGGCTGCCCGCGTTCAGGCCCGCATGAAGGTGCTGATCGCGAAGCCCGGCCTCGACGGCCACGACCGGGGCGCCAAGGTCGTGGCGCGAGCGCTCCGCGACGCGGGCCACGAGGTCGTCTACACCGGCCTGAAGCGGACGCCGGAGGAGATCGTCGCCGAGGCGATCCAGGAGGACGTGGACGTGATCGGGCTGTCGATCCTGTCGGGCGCGCATCTGACACTCGCGCGCCGGGTCGTCGATGGACTGCGCGCGAAGGGCGTCGACGACGTCCGCATCGTGGTGGGCGGCATCATCCCGCCGCGGGACGTCGAGTCGCTCCGGGCGGCCGGCGTCGAGCGCGTCTTCCCGATGGGGACGCCGCTGTCCGAGATCGTCGAGGCGTTCAAGGCATGATCAGCCGGGAGGAGCGACGATGAGGGATGCGAACGCGCACGCCGGCTTTCCGATCAAGCCGGTCTACGGCCCGGACGACCTTGCCGGACGAGACGCCGAGCGCGACATCGGCCGGCCCGGCGAGTACCCGTACACGCGCGGCATCCACGCGCGCATGTACCGCGACCGGCTGTGGACGATGCGCCAGTACATCGGATTCGGCACCCCCGCGGAGACGAACGCGCGCTTCAAGTACCTCATGGCGCACGGCCAGGATGCGCTCAACGTCGCCTTCGACCTGCCGACGCAATTGGGCCTCGACTCCGACGACCCGCGGGCGGAGGGCGAGGTCGGGCGGGTCGGCATGGCCATCGACACGCTCGCCGACATGGAAGAGGCGTTCGGGGGGATCCCGCTCGACCGCGTGTCGGTCTCGCTCACGATCAACTCCATGGCGGCGCCGATCACGGCGATGTACTACGCGGTCGCCCGCAAGCAGGGCGTGGCGGCGGACAAGGTCGTCACGACGCCGCAGAACGACATTCTCAAAGAATTCATCGCGCGCGGCACGTGGGTCTACCCGGTGGAGCCGTCGCTCCGACTGGTCGGGGACCTCATCGAGTATTCGGCGAAGCGCTATCCGCGCTCGAACCCCGTGTCGGTCTGCGGCTACCACATCCGTGAGGCCGGCTGCACGACGGCGCAGGAGATGGCCTACGGCCTCGCCATCGCGGCGGCCTACGTCGAGGTGATGATCATGCGCGGGATGGATGTGGACGAGTTCGCGCCGAGGATCTCGTTCAACTTCACGGCCTGGGGCAAGATCTTCGAGGAGGTCGCGAAGTTTCGCGCGGGCCGGCGGCTCTACGCGCGGATGCTGCGCGAGCGCTTCGGCGCCAGGAATCCGAAGTCGTGGATGTTCCGGACGCTCATCGGCGGCGGCGGCTCGGCGTTCGTCATGCAGGAGCCGGAGAACAACATCGTGCGCGGTGCCTACATCGCTCTCGCTGCGGCCCTCGCAGGCGCTCAGACCATGGCGCTGCCGACCTACGACGAGGCGTACACGATCCCGTCGGCGAAGGCGCAGCTCATCGCGCTCCGCACAATGCAGATCTGCGCCGAGGAGTCCGGGGCCGCCGACACCGTGGATCCGCTCGCCGGCTCGTACTTCGTCGAGGCGCTCACGAACGCGATGGAGGCGCAGATCCTCGCCGAGCTGGCCGCGGTCGAGCGGATGGGCGGCATCGTGGATGCCGTGAAGTCCGGCGCGCTCCAGGCCGAGGTCGCGCGGCAGGCGTACCGGTTCGAGCAGCAGCTGGCGACGGGCGAGGTCCCGAAGGTCGGCGTCAACTGCCACGTCGGCGAGGGGGCCGCGGAGGCGGACCGGGACGTCGAGCTCTACGCGTTCGATCCGAGAGCGGCGGCCACGCAGATCGCGCGGCTCGAGCGCGTGCGCCGCGAGCGGGACGACCGCGCGGCGCGCGCCGCGCTCCGC
>JBOHQB010000509.1:0-6747 GCA_050731995.1 Candidatus Rokuibacteriota bacterium | reverse complement strand
TTCGAGTACCAGTCGGGCTTCACCTGGGACCACATCAAGCGCTTCAAGGACACCCACGACGTGACGCTGATCCTCAAGGGCATCGCGACCGCCGAGGACGCGGCGCTCTGCGTGGAGCACGGCGTCGACGTCGTCTACGTCTCCAACCACGGCGGGCGCCAGCTCGACCAAGGCCGTGGCGCGCTGGACGTGCTGCCCGAGGTGGTCGCCGCGGTCGGGGGTCGCGCGCGCGTGATCGTGGACGGCGGATTCAATCGTGGCGGCGACATCGTCAAGGCGAAGATCCTGGGCGCCGATCTCGTCGGCATGGGGCGGATGCCCTGCTTCGGCCTCGCCGCCGCCGGCCAGGCGGGCCTCGAGCGCGTGCTCGAGATCCTCGAAGAAGAGGTGCGGATCTGCCTCGGCCTGCTCGGCGCCCCCGGCTGGTCGGCGCTCGACCGCTCGCACCTGCATGCCGCCGCGCCGGTCGTGCCGCCGCACGTCACGAGCGCGTTCCCATTGATCGGAGAGGGGTACTGACCACACGTCTCGTCGTTCTCGTGACGATCTGCGCCGCGACGGCGGCGTGCCTGTCGAGCGCGCCCCTCAGCCCGATCGAGGATCCGACGAAGCGGCTGGAGTTCGCCGGGTTCTCGATCCTGCCCCCGCGAGGGCCGCTGTGGCTCAGCGGCTCCGTCGCGACGCTGCCCGACGTCGAGAACAGGGTCGTCTATCGCGCGGTGTTCTTCCGGACGCCGGCCGATGTCGACCCGACGGCCGGCAGGGACTCACCCCGGATCGTGGCGCTCGTGATGGTGAGGGACCTGGGTGACGCGAAGTTCCGGAGCTCGAGCGACTTCGTGGCGAGCATGAAGACGCTGGGCGCGCGGACGCGGCAGCGGCACCGGCTCCTGGCGTCGCGGGCGTCCCTGGTGGAGCGGGCCGACGCGACGTGCGCCGTGTACGACTACGCGGCCGAGGATTCCGGGGTCATCCTGATGGTCCAGGGCATCCGCTGCCTGCATCCGCAGTGGCCGAGCTACGCGATCGACGTTTCGTACAGCCAGCGGTATCCGGCCGGGCGCCAGCCGATCGCCCTCGACGCCGAGGTCGAGCCCTTCCTCGGTAGCCTCGCGTTCACGCCCGACCACCCCTGACGACGGTCAGGGCCGCATGGCGTGGGTCGACGGGCCGGGCCGGCGCAGCGGCGCCGTCAGGTTGGCGAACTCGCAGAGGAGCGGCCGGGTGTCGCGCGGGTCGACGATCTCCTCGATCCAGAACGTCTCCGCCGAGCGGAAGGGAGAGCGCAGCTTGTTGAGGCGCTCCTCGATCTCCGCCATCTTGGCCTTCGGGTCGGCCGCCGCGTCGAGATCGGCGCGGTACGCGGCTTCGATGCCGCCCTCCAGCGGCAGCGACCCCCAGCGGCCCGACGGCCACGCGTAGCGCATGCAGTAGCGGCTCTGGTTCCGATGGGCGGCGCCGGCGACGCCGAACGAGTTCCGCACGATCACCGCGCACCACGGGATCGTCGTCTGCCACATCGCCGACATTGCGCGGACGCCCTGCTTGATCGTCCCCGTCTGCTCCGCCTCGAGCCCGATGAGGAAGCCGGGGCAGTCCACGAGATAGACGACCGGCAGGTGGAAGGTCTGCGCGATGTCGATGAACCGCTCGACCTTCTGGCAGGTGTCGGCCGGCCACGTGCCGCCGTAGAAGTACGGATCGCTCGCCATCATCGCCACGGGCCAGCCGTCGAGGCGCGCGTAGCCCGTGATCACCGAGCGGCCGTACAGCGGCCCGACCTCGAAGAACGAGCCCTGATCGACGACCGATTCCACGATGCGGCGCATCTTGTACGGCTTGCGCGGATCGTGCGGGATCGCCTCGAAGAGCCACGGATCGCGTCGATGCGGATCGTCGGCGCGGGGGCCGCGCGGCGGCAGCTCGTCGATCGACGACGGCAGATACGACAGGAACCGGCGGGCGCGCGCGAACGCCTCCTCCTCGGTGTCCACGGCGTCGTCGACGGCGCCCGCTTTGAGCTGGATCTCCCAGCCGCCGAGCTCGTTCTTGGTCAGCTTCTGGCCCAGGCGCTCGACGACGGGCGGCCCGGCGACGAAGAGCGCCGACTTGTCCTTGATCATGACCGAGTGGTGCGCCGCCGCCAGGTGGGCCGCGCCGAGGCCCGCGACCGAGCCGAGGCCGAGCGCCACGCGCGGGATGGTGCCCATGTTGTTGACGACCCACTCCCAGCCGTCGACCCCGGGCACGTTGGCGCGGCCCGTCGTCTCGATCGTCTTCACCGAGCCGCCGCCGCCCGAGCCCTCCACGAGCCGGATCAGCGGCAGGCGGAGGTCGTGCGCCATGCGCTCGCACTGGTTGTGCTTGCCCTTGATCGTCGCGTCCGCGGAGCCGCCGCGCACCGTGAAGTCGTCGCCGCCGATCACGACTGGGCGTCCATCGACCTCGGCCCGTCCGAAGACGAAGTTGGAGGGCGTGAAGCCGACGAGATCGTTCTTGTCGTCGTACTGCGCCCGTCCGGCGATCTTGCCGATCTCGTGGAAGGAGGCGGGATCGGCGAGCTTGGCAATCCGCTCGCGGATCGTCAGCCGTCCGCCGTCGTGCTGCCGCTTGACGCGCTCGGGGCCGCCGAGCTCGTCGGCGAGCGCCTCCCGGCGCCGGAGCTCGTCCATCTCGGGCTGCCAGTTCATGGGCCGGGCGATTTTCCCACATCTCGCGGCCTTGACGCGCTTCTCGCTGAGGGGGCAAGATCGGGCGCGACGGGAGGACCGATGAGCGCGAAGCCCCCGAGTCCCGCGAATCCGATGGTGCTCGAGTTCGGGATGGGCGTGGACGTCCACGGCCTCGACGGAACGAAGGCCGCGTGCCGCGCGGTGTCGGACGCGATCCGGCACTCGAGCCTGCCGATGTTCCAGGAGGTCCGTGAGCGCGGCGGCAAGATGCTGGTGGACGTCACGGTCGGCGTCCCCGAGCCGGCGTCGGTGGACGTCGAGCGCGTGCGGCGCGAGCTGCCCCACGGCGAGGTGAGCGTGAAGGCGGTCAGCGGCGGCCTTCGCGTGCCGGGCAGCGACACGCTCATTGCGTGCGCGGCGATCACGGTGAGCGTGGAGTATCCGCGATGAGCGACGGGCCTGGCATCGGCCTGCGTAGGCTCCAGCACCTCGTCCTCTGGGTCTCGAACGTCGAGCGGAGCGTTCGCTTCTACTGCGACCTGCTCGGCTTCGAGGTCAAGCGACGCTACCCCAACGCGGCATTCCTCAAGATCCCCGGCAGCCCCGACGACCATCACCTGGGGTTGTTCGAGCAGACGGGCGCGGCGGAGCCGGACGAGCGCGTGGCGCGCATGTACCACGCGGCCTGGGAGGTCGCCGAGCTGACGGATCTCGTCCGCGCGCGCGGGCGTCTGCTCGAGGCGGGCGCGCTCGTGGGACAGTCGGATCACGGCACGAGCCTGTCGCTCTACGCCAAGGATCCGGACGGCCTGGAGTTCGAGGTCTTCTGGACGGTGCCCGAGGGGTCGCCCGCCGGGACGCGTCCGCTCGACCTCGAGAGCGAGCTCGCCAGGCGCGGCCTCGCGGTCTGACGTGACGACGATCGCGCCGGCGTTCAAGGTGCTCGCGTCCGGCCTGCGCTTCCCCGAGGGGCCCGTGGCGATGCCGGACGGCTCGGTGATCCTCGTCGAGATCGAGCGGAGGACGCTCTCGCGCGTCACGCCCGACGGCAAGGTGCGCGTGATCGCGACGCTCGGCGGCGGCCCGAACGGCGCAGCGATGGGTCCCGGCGGCAAGATCTACGTCACCAACAACGGCGGGCTCAAGTTCGTCGAGCGGCCGGGCAAGCTCTTCCCGGTCATGCAGGCCGACGATTACCGCGGCGGCACCATCCAGGTGGTCGACTCCGACACCGGCAAGTTCGAGACGCTGTATGACGCCTGCGACGGGCGCCGTCTGTGCGGGCCCAACGACCTCGTCTTCGACGGCGCCGGGGGCTTCTGGTTCACCGACCTCGGCAAGACGCGCGAGCGCGACTCGGACCGCGGCGCCGTCTACTACGCGCGGGCCGACGGCTCGATGATCCGCGAGGCGATTTTTCCGCTCGAGCGGCCGAACGGTATCGGCCTTTCGCCGGACGAGCGGACGCTCTACGTCGTCGAGACCCCGACGGCGCGCTGCTGGGCGTTCCGTCTCTCCGGCCCCGGCCAGATCGAGTCGACAAACGGGCCGTACCGCGGCGAGAAGGGAACCGTGGTCGTGGGGCTCGGCGGCTATCAGATGTTCGATTCGCTCGCCGTCGACGGCGAGGGGCACATCTGCGTGGCGACGCTGATCACGGGCGCGGTCAGCGACATCTGGCCGGACGGCAGCCGCGTGGACCAGTACGCGCTGCCCGACATGATGGTCACGAACGTCTGCTTCGGCGGGAAGGATCTCAGGACCGCGTACGCGACGCTGTCGCTCGGCGGCACGCTCGTGTCCTTCGAGTGGCCGCGACCGGGTCTGCCGTTGAACCACCTCAACAGGAGAGTGTGATGGGAACGTTTCGGCTGTTCACCGAACCCGATGGGAAGTCACGCGTCGAGCCGATCGACCTCGCCAAGGTGGGCGACTGGACGAAGGGCCTCGCCGCGACTCAGATCTCGTTCAGCACGTGGCCGGTGGGCCGGTTCCTCGACTGGCACCCGGCGCCGCGTCGGCAGTTCGTGATCATCCTCGAAGGCCAGCTCGAGATCGGCCTCGGCGATGGGAGCAAGCACGTCTTCGGCCCGGGTGACGCGCGCCTGGTCGAGGACACGACGGGGCAGGGGCACACGACGCGGGTCGTCGGTGTGCAGCCCGTCGTGACGGCCACGGTTCCGCTGGCCCAGCAGTCATGACGAAGATCCTGTTCTGCCCGAGCCAGCCCGACGTCGTGCTTGACCTGGCGCGCGCGCTGACACCGCCGGGTTTCGAGCTCGTGGTCGTCGACCCCGGCACGCCGCAGTTCTACGAGGCGGCCGCCGACGCCGAGTACTACATGGGCCTCGCGCGCCAGATGGGCGGCGAGTTCTTCCGCTCCGCGCCGAAGCTCCGCCTCGTGCAGCTCCTCAGCGCCGGCTACGACCGCGTGGACGTGGAGGCGGCGCGGAAGGCGTCCGTTCCGGTCTCGAACAACGGCGGCGCCAACGCGATCGCGGTCGCCGAGCACTCGATCATGCTCATGCTCGCGGTGCTCAAGCGGCTGGTCTTCCACCACAACAACGTCGTCGCCGGTAAGTGGCGCGCCGGCGACCCCGCCTCTGAGCGCATCCGCGAGCTGGCGGGCCGCACGCTCGGCATCGTGGGGCTCGGCAATATCGGCAGGAAAGTGGCGCGGCGCGCGGCGGCGTTCGACATGGACGTCCAGTACTACGACATCGTGCGTCTCAGCGAGGACCAGGAGGACGCCCTCGGCGTCAGCTTCGTCCTCCTCGACGAGCTGCTCCGCACCTCGGACGTCGTCAGCCTGCACGTGCCCCTCGACGAGACGACGCGCAACATGATCTCCACGCGCGAGCTCGGCCTGATGAAGCCCTCCGCCATCCTGGTCAACACCTGCCGCGGCCCCGTCGTCGTCGAGACGGCGCTCCACCGGGCGCTGACCGAGGGGAAGATCGCGGGCGCCGGTCTCGACGTGCTCATCGACGAGCCGCCCCCGCCGAAGCACCCGCTCTTCGCGCTCCCGAACGTGACGCTCACGCCGCACTCCGCGGGGCCGACGTGGGAGAACTGGACGGCGCGATTCCGGAACGGCTTCGACAACATCCAGCGCGTCGCCGCCGGACGGCGCCCGAAGTGGGTGATCCCGGAGCTGGACGCGTGATGGTGGCGGCAGTGGCAGTGCGAGCTGCAGCCCGTTCGACGGGCGAGGCGAGCCTGTAATCTTGGACATCGGCGTCCACCTGCCGACGACCTTGGCACCCGCGCAGCAGCGCGAGGGGCTGCTCGCCTTCGCGCGCGAGGCGGAGCGGCACCAGATTGCCTCGCTCTGGGTCAGCGACCACGTGGTGATCCCGCGCGTGACCACGGGCTACGGGCGGGGCGGCGAGTTTCCGCATCCGCCCGATCGGCCGTACCACGAGCCCGTCACGATGCTCGCGGCCGCCGCCGTGTGCACGACGCGCGCGCGCCTCGGATCCTCGGTCTTCATCCTCGGCCATCGCCACCCGGTCGTCATGGCCAAGATGCTCGCGTCGATCGACGCGCTCTCGAGCGGCCGCCTGATCTGCGGCGTCGGCGTGGGCTGGTGGCGGCAGGAGCTCGAGACGTTCGGCGTGCCCTTCGAGCGGCGCGGCCGCCATGGCGACGAGTGCTTGCGCGTCTTCAAAGAGCTGTGGACGGCGGACAGCCCCACGTTCAAGGGCGAGTACTTCGGCTTCGGCGACATCGGGTTTCAGCCGAAGCCCGTCCAGAAGCCGCACCCGCCCCTCTGGATCGGCGGCGGGAGTGCCGCGGCGTTCCGGCGCGTCGTCGCACTCGGGGACGGCTGGCACGCCTCGCCGTCGAGCGTCGCGGCGTTCCGGGAGGGGCTGGCCGGACTGCGTGCGGCGGCCGAGACGGCGCGCCGGCCCTTCGAAACCATCGCGCTCTCGCTCCGCTTCGGCCTCACCGACGAGCTGCTCGCCCGCGGGCACCAAGAGGTTGTGGATCAGCTTGGCGAGTACAAGCGGCTCGGCGTCACCCACGCGCTCGTGGAATTCCGCCGTCCGGACCTCGGGCGCATGCTCGAGCT
>JBOHQB010000508.1:0-22758 GCA_050731995.1 Candidatus Rokuibacteriota bacterium | reverse complement strand
GTACTCCGCGTCCCAGTCGGCGTCGGTCGCCGCGCGCACGGCCGGCGCCAGCGCGCGCGTCGCGGGACACCCGCGCACCTCGACGCCGGCCTCGCCGAGGCGGGCGACGACCATCGGCACGAACGCGGCGGCCACGGCACGGTCGACGAGCAGCGTCTCGAGCGCGTTGCACACGCTGGGCCGGTGGGCCTTGGCGTTGACCGTGATCCTCGCCGCCATGTCCAGATCCGCCGCCGCGTCGACGAACACGTGGACGAGTCCCTTGTCGTGCTTGAGGACGGGGACGCGCGAGTGGCGCGCGACCCAGCGCACGAACTCCTCGCCGCCGCGCGGGATGACGAGGTCGAGGAGGTCGTCGAGCTCGAGCATGGCCGTGACCGCCGCGCGGTCGACGAGCTCCACGAACTGGATCGCGTCCGGCGGCGCGCCGGCCTTCTCGAGCGCCTTGGACAGCACGGCGGCGATGAGACCGTTGGACTCGATCGCCTCGCTGCCGCCGCGCAGGAGCACCGCGTTCCCGGACTTCACGCAGAGGCCGGCGGCGTCCGCGGTGACGTTCGGGCGTGACTCGTAGATGAAGCCGATGACGCCGAGGGGCACGCGCACACGCGCGATCTCGATGCCGTTCGGGCGCCGCCACGTCTCGACGGTCTCGCCGACGGGGTCGGGCAGCGCGCCGATCTGCCGGAGGCCCGCGGCCATCTCGGCGACCCGGTCCTCCGTCAGCGTGAGCCGGTCGAGAAAGGCGCGCGCCGCGCCGCCCGTGCGGGCCGTTTCCAGATCGGTGCGGTTCGCCTCGAGCAGGGCCGCCGTCTTCTCCTCGAGGCCCCGCGCCATCTGGGCCAGCGCCTCGTTGCGCACGCGCGTCGGGCTGAGCGCGAGCGCACGCGCCGCGCGAGACGCCGCGCGCGCCTTGGCCTCGACGAGTCCCCTCACGTCCATGCCGGCTCTCCGCCTTTCGACGTCGTCGACTCAGAGTATGACGAGGTTGTCACGGTGAATCACCTCGTCGAAGCTCTTGTACCCCAGCCGCGCCTCGATGTCCCGCGTTTTCGCGCCCCGGATCTTGCGCAGCTCCGCGGCGTCGAAGTTGACCAGCCCGCGCGCGAACTCGCGGCCGTCGGCGGCGCCGACCACCGCCACGACCTCGCCCGAGGCGAACTCGCCGTCGACGCCGACGACCCCGGACGGCAGCAGGCTCTTGCCCCGCAGCGTCAATGCCTCGAGAGCGCCGCCGTCGACCGTGAGCCGCCCCTGGGGCGGCGCCGCGAAGGCGATCCAGCGCTTGCGCGCGGCGAGACGATCCGCCTTGGGCGCGAAGTACGTGCCGACCGGCTCGCCGGCGAGGATCCCCTCGAGGACCCTCGAGACCCGGCCGCTGGCGATGACCATGGGCACACCCGCTGCGGCCGCCTTCTGCGCGGCCTGGAGCTTCGTCGTCATGCCGCCCACCGAGCCCACGCCGCTCCCCTTCCAGACGAGGCGCTCGATCTCGTCCGTGACCGCCTCGACCGTGTCGAGCTTCTCCGCACCCGGATCCGTCGCCGGATCGCTCGTGTAGAGGCCGTCGACGTCGGTGAGCAGCACGAGGAGATCCGCGTCGATCAGCGAGGCGACCAGCGCGCTGAGGTTGTCGTTGTCCCCGACCTTGATCTCCTCGACGGCCACGGTGTCGTTCTCGTTGACGATCGGGAGCACCCCGAGCTTGAGCAGCGCGAGCAGCGTGTTGCGCGCGTTGAGATACCTGGCGCGGTCGCTGATGTCGTCGGCCGTCAGGAGCACCTGGCCCACGGCGGTGCCGTGGCGCTTGAACGCGACCTCGTAGTGCTGCATCAGCGCCGACTGTCCGACCGCGGCCGCGGCCTGCGTTTCTGGAATGGAGCGATGCCGCGCGCCGAGCCCGAGGCGCGCGACGCCCGCCGCGATCGCCCCCGAGCTCACGAGCACGACCTCGCGCTCGCGCTTGACGGCCGCGAGCTCGCGCGCCAGCGCAGCGATGCGGTCGGGGTCGAGGCCCCCGCCCGGCACGGTCAGGAGCCCCGTGCCGACCTTGACGACGACGCGGCGGAGGCGGCCTAGCTTGCGGCGCGTGCCCATCCGGCTTCCCTCAGGCGGGCGGTGACCCCGTGGACGAGCTCGCGGAGTCCCTGCCCGGTCGCGGCGGAGATCACGTGACACGGGCGCCCCTCGACCTCGCAGCGACGTTGGATCCGCCCGATCGCCGCCGCCGCGTCCGGCAGGTCTGCCTTGTTGACGACGACGATCTGCGGCCGCGCGGCGAGGTCGGCGGAATAGGCCGCGAGCTCGGCGTTGATCACGCCGAGGTCCTCGAGGGGGTCGCGCCCCGTGTTCGGGTCGGTGTCGAGCACGTGGAGCAGGAGACGCGTGCGCTCGGTGTGGCGCAGGAACTGGTGGCCGAGCCCCTTGCCCTCGGCGGCGCCGGGGATCAATCCCGGCAGGTCGGCGATGACAAAACTCGCCTCGTCGGCGCCCCGCACGATGCCGAGCGTCGGCGTCAGCGTGGTGAACGGGTAGTCGGCGATCTTCGGCTTGGCCGCCGAGAGCCGCGACACGAGCGTGGACTTGCCCGCGTTCGGAAAGCCGATCACGCCGACGTCGGCCAGGAGCTTGAGCTCGAGATGGATCCACCGCTCCGGTCCCGGGCGGCCGAGGTCGGCGCGCCGTGGCGCCTGGTTCGTGGACGAGGCGAAGCGCGCGTTGCCGCGCCCGCCCCGGACGCCGCGCACCGCGAGCACCCGCTCGCCCGGCCGCGTGAGATCGCCGAGCGCCCCACCGGAGCCACGGGCCGTGACGACGGTGCCGAGCGGCACTTTCAAGATCAGATCGCCGCCCGAGGCGCCGGAGCGGTTGTTGCCTTCGCCGTGCTGACCGCGCTCGGCGTGGTAGTGGCGCTTGTAGTGATAGTCGAGCAGGGTCGTGAGCGCCGGGTCGGCCTCGAGCCACACGCTGCCGCCGTCGCCGCCGTCGCCGCCGTCGGGGCCGCCGCGCGGAACGTACTTCTCACGGCGGAAGCTCACGCAGCCGGCGCCCCCGTCGCCGCCCTTGACGAAAATGTCGATCTCGTCGACGAACATGACAGGCCGCGGGCCCGGGGCGCCCGCGCGGGGGTTACGCCGGGGTGGGTGTGACGCTCACGAAGCGCGAGTCGCGGCGGCGCTCGAAGCGCACGAAGCCGTCGATCCGCGCGTAGAGCGTGTCGTCGGAGCCGAGACCGACGTTGCGTCCGGGCTTGAAGCGCGTGCCGCGCTGGCGGACGAGGATGGAGCCCCCCGTCACGAACTGGCCGCCGAAGCGCTTGACGCCCAGCATCTGGGGGTTGGAATCGCGGCCGTTCCTGGAGCTGCCGACGCCCTTCTTGTGTGCCATGAGGCGCTACACCTCGATCTTCGTGATGCGGACCGCCGTCACCGCCTGGCGGTGGCCCACGTTCCGACGATAGTTCTTCCGCCGCTTGAACTTCACGACCGACACCTTCCGCCCGCGGCCCTGCCGCACGATCTCGCCGCTGACGCGCGCGCCGCGCAGCCGGTCGGCCGCCACGATCACCTCGCCGTCGCGCGTCACGAGGAGCACCGAGCGGAACTCCACCGGCGCGCCCGATTCGCCCACGAGCTTCTCGACCGAGATCACCTGGCCGGCCGCCACGCGGTACTGTTTGCCTCCGGTCGCGATCACCGCTTCCATGCCGTCAGACCGTCCTCAAAAGTAGTAACGACGAAGACTTATGAGACCACAGGGGGCCCGTCCGCGTCAACCCGACGACGCCGACTCAGGAGGCCTTGAGGTACTCGGCGAGCCGCTTGCGGATGAAGAGCCGGGAGCGATGCACGCGCGACTTCACCGCGGGCAGGCTGATGCCGAGCGTCGCGGCGATGTCGGGGTTCGACACGCCCTCCACGTCGTGGAGCACGAGCGCGGTGCGGTAGTCCGCGGGCAGCGCGTCGATCGCCGATTCCAAGATCGAGCGCAGCTCGCCCTGGAGCGCCTGCTCGTCCACCCGCGGTGACCAGTCGTCCATGGGCTCGAAGTGGCGGCCGTCGTCGTCGAAGGCCGGCAGCACGTCGTCGAGCAGCACCTCGCGCGCGCGGGACTTGCGTGACCGGAGCTTCTGGTACGCCGCGTTCGCCGCAATCCGGTAGATCCAGCTGCCGAAGGCCGACTCGCCCTTGAACGTCCCGATCTTCCGGGCCGCCGTCCACAGCGCGTCCTGGGTCACCTCTTCCGCATCCTCGTTCGAACCGGTGATGCGGAGCGCGAGCCGGTAGACGCGGCTGCCGAAGCGGTCGACGAGCCGCTCGGCCGCCTCCGGGTCGGCGCTCCGGAGCGCCTCGACCAGCGCCGCGTCGGCGTCCACCCGCGCGGGACCGACAGTACTCATAGGCTCGCCTCGTCCGTTTTCTTACAGCGTCGCCTCGCCTGCGGCTGCGGCTCCTCCTGCGGGGCTGCGGCTCGCACGGCCACGCTCACCGCCGGACCTCGTAGAGCGCCAGGTAGCGCTTGAGCTCGCCCACGCACTGCTCCATCACGCGGATGTCCTTGCTGACCTTGGTCAGGAGGATCGCCCCTTCGAGCGAGGCGACGAGGAAGTGCGCGACCGTCTCGGGATGGCACGCCGGCTCGAGCTCGCCCACGCGCTGCGCGTCGGCGAGGGCCTGGATCAGGCGCGCGCGCCACGCGGAGAAGATCCCGGCGAGACGCTCGCGGAAGCCCTCGTGCACGTCGGAGAGCTCGGAGGCGAGGTTGCCGAGCGCGCAGCCGCCCACGCAGTTGCGCTCGCGCTGCAGCGCCAGCAGACGGTCGAGGAAGCAGCGGATCTGCGCCAGCGGGCGCCCACCGGGATCCGCGAAGCACGGCTCCAGCGTGCGCTCGAGGAACGCGCCGACGAGCTCGTCCAGGATCGCGTGGCCCAGGCTCTCCTTGCTCCGGAAGTAGTGATAGAAATTCCCCTTGCCGATGCCGCTCTCACGCAGCACGTCGTCGAGCGAGGTCGCCTGGTAGCCCTGCACTTCCATGAGACGCCGCGCCGCGCCGATGATGACCTCGCGCGTCGAGCGCCCCTCTCTGGGCTTCGCCGCCTGGACCGCCGTCTTCGTCGTCGTCATCTGTACCGACCAGTCGGTACAACTTTAGCGTAGGCACGCCGGAGCGGTCAACTTTCTACACGAAAAGTATTATTTATCGAATGGTTGCTTTGAAGTCCCGGCGCGTCAGAACAGGGGGGCTGCGACGCGGAGCGCCGCCATGACCAAGGGCTTGGGATAGAGGCCGAGGGCGACGACCCCCAGGACGCAGAGGAGGAGCGAGATCGCCAGGGTCGCCTGCACCGGCACGCGTCCCGGCTGCGCGGGAGGCTCGATGTACATGCGACGCGCAATGAGCAGGTAGTAGAAGAGCGCGACCACCGTGAGGACCGCGCCGAGAAGCACGAGCCAGTAGAGCCCGCGCTCGGCCGCGGCCCAGAAGACGTAGAGCTTCGCCCAGAAGCCCGCGACGAAGGGGATGCCGCCGAGCGAGAGCAGGAAGAGCAGCATCGCGAGCGCCAGGAGCGGCGACCGCTGCGCCAGGCCCCGGAACGCGGCCGTGGACTCGGACCCTTCGGCGCGCGCCAGCGCCTCCACGACGAGGAACGCGCCCATGTTCGCGAAGACGTAGGCGACGAGGTAGAAGAGCACCATCGCGGCGCCGTTCTGCGAGGCCGCCGCGAACCCGACGAGCATGTACCCGACCTGCGCGATGCCCGAGTAGGCGAGCAGCCGCTTGGCGTTCTGCTGCGGCAGCGCCATAAGATTGCCCGCGAGCATCGTGAGCGTCGCGAGCGCGGCCGCGACCGGGACCCAGAGCGTCGCGCGCTCGCCCGCGCCCTCCAGATAGACGCGGAACAGGACGACGAAGCCCGCCGCCTTCGGCGTCACGCTGAGCCACGCCACGAACGGCGTGGCGGCGGCCTCGTAAGTGTCGGGCACCCACATGTGGAACGGGAAGGCGGCGATCTTGAAGGCGAGGCCCGCCAGCACGGCGACGAGGCCGAGCGTGAGCAGCGGGTGGCCGGTCCCGACGGCGGCGGCCACCTTGGCCAGATCGGTGGAGCCCGTCGCGCCGTAGAGGAACGACAGCCCGTAGGCGAGCACCGCGGAGGACACGGAGCCGACGAGGAAGAACTTGAGCGCGGCCTCGACCGCGGCGGCGTCGCGCTTGAGGAAGCCCGTCAGGACGTAGAGCGGGATCGACATCAGCTCGAAGGCGACGAACAGGAGGATCAGGTCGCGCGCCGAGGCGAGCACGAGCATGCCGAGGAGGGAGGCGAGAACCAGCAAGTGGTACTCCGCGGCGCGCCGGGCGAACGCGCGTCCCGGCAGGCCGAGGCCGGCGAGCAGGCCGATGAACGTCGCGACGAAGAAGAGCCGCTTCGCGAAGAGGGCCAGCCCGTCCTGCACGAACCGGCCGCCGAGAGCCGGACCGGCGGGCGCGATCAGGAGCGCCCCCGCCGCGAGGCCCAGCACGCCGGCCGTCGCGAGACCACCGAGCCATCGCCGGTCCTCGCCGCGTGCGACGAGGTTCGCCACGAACACGACGAGCATCAGGCCCCCGGTACCCAGCTCGAGCGCGAACGGGGTCATGGCCGTCATGGCTCTGCGATCCGCGACAGAAGGGGCACCGTCGCCGTATCGATCGGACCGAGGACCAGTCCCGGGGCCATGCCGAAGACCACCAGCGCGACGACGAGAATCACGAGGGCGACCCACTCGGGGCCGCGCGCGTCCTCGAGGTGCTCGAAGTGGGGTGACGGCGGCCCCCAGAAAATCTGCTTGGCGACGCGGAGGATGTAGACCGCCGTGAGGAAGGTGCCGGCCACCGCGGGCCAGAGCCACCATGGATGCGCCGAGCGCCACGCGCCCATGAACGTGAGCAGCTCGGCAACGAAGCCGGCCGTCGCGGGCAGGCCCAGCGACGAGAGGCTTCCGATCGTGAACGCGGTCGCGACCCCGGGCATCACCCGCCCGAAACCCCCCATCTTCCCGATCTCGCGCGAGTGCGCCTTCTCGTAGACGAGGCCGACCAGCGCGAAGAAGAGCCCGGTCATGATCCCGTGGGCGAACATCTGGAAGACGGACCCGTTGAGGCCCGCCTCGGTGAGCGTCGCGGCGCCGAGCATCACGAGGCCCATGTGCGACACCGACGAGTACGCGATGACGTACTTGAGGTCGGTCTGCGCCATCGCGGACAGCGCACCGTAGACCACGTTCACGCACGCGATCCCGCCGACGAGCCATGCCAGCTCGGCGGTGCCGTCCGGCAGCAGCCCCATCCCCACCCGCACGACGCCGTAGGCACCGAGCTTCATGAGCACGCCCGCGTGGAGCATCGACACCGCCGTCGGCGCCGAGGCGTGACCGTCGGGCGACCACGTGTGGAGCGGCCAGATGCCCGCCAGGATGCCGAACCCCACGTAGAAGGCGAGGAAGACCCAGCGCTGGACGACGGGCTCGAAGCTGACCGCCTCGAGATCGAGGAACGAGAAGGAGGCCGCGCCGGCGCTCACGTACAGTGCGAAGATCCCGACGAGGATGAACGCCGACCCGAAGAGCAGGTACAGCGTCAGCTTCATCGCCGCGTATTCCTTGGTGCCGACGCCGGTCGCGCGGAACGCCCAGGCGAAGATGCCCCGGGGCCGGATCTCACCGCTCGAGCCCCAGATGCCGATCAGGAGGTACATCGGCAGGACCGCGAGCTCGTAGAAGAGGAACAAGACGAAAAGGTCGAGCGAGACGAAGACGCCGTAGACCCCGGTGACGAGCGCCAGGAGCAGCGCGTAGAACTCCTGGCTCCGCGTCGTGACGGTCCAGGAAGCGAAGACGCCGGCAAAGATGATGATCGAGGTCAGGAGAACGAGCACGAGGCTCATGCCGTCCACACCGAGCTCGTAGGCGATCCCGAGCGGTGGGACGAGCGGCACCTTCTCGTAAAACTGGAAGCCGGCCGCCTCGCGGTCGTAGGCGATGTAGATCCAGAGCGAGAGGAGGGTGGAGACCCCGGTTGTCAGCGCGGCGATGAGCCGGACCGCGCGCGGGCTCCGCCGCGCCGTGAACATGATCAGGAGCGCGCCGACGAAGGGCGACCAGGTGATGAGCGAGAGCAGCGGTACTCTCATCGCCACGCCACCCGGACCAGGATGATCAGCGCCAGCACGCCGAAGGCCACACCGTAGACGTAGTCTTGCGGGCGGCCGGACTGCAGCCGCCGGAGGATGTCGCCCGCGCGGAGCGTCCAGGCGCTGAGAACGTTGAGCACGCCGTCCACGAGGTACCGGTCCACCCAGCCCACGATGCGCGAGAGCACGAGCAGCACCCCGCGGTAGAGGCCCGCGAAGAGCCCGTCGAGACCGTAGCGGCGGCGCGCGAGCGGACCGATCACCGACATGGGAAACACGGACTCGAGCCGCGCCGGGTCCAGCGCCCGGCGCTGGTACACCGCCCATGCGAGCGCGAAGCCGCCCCCCGCCAGCCCGAGCGACAGCCACGGCAGCCACGCGTGCGCCGCACCGTGGTCGCCGGCCCCGCCGAGCGCGAGCCACACGCCGAGGCCCAGCGTGACCGCGCCGAGCAGCCGGCAAACGGCGTCCATGAGCCACGGCACGTAGACGTGATCGGCGTCGTGGCCGCCGGGATGCGGCCGGCCGAAGAAGACGAGGAAGACGGCGCGGAACATGTAGAAGGACGTCAGGAACGACGTGAGGATCAGGAGCAGGAACGGTCCGGTCAGCCGTGCGTCCAGGACGCCGCCGAGGATCGCCTCCTTGGAAAAGTAGCCGGGCAGCGGCCAGACGCCGACCAGCGCGAGCGTGGCGACGATGAAGGGCAGCGCCGCCATCGGCGCGCGGCGGCCGAGGCCGCCCATGCGGAACATGTCGTTGGTGTGGAAGACGTGGATGACCGCGCCGGCGCCCAGGAACAGGAGCGCCTTGAAGACACCGTGCGTGAGCAGATGCTCGAACGCCGCCCCCGGAGCGGCGGCGCCCGCCGCCGCCATCATCAGGCCGAGCTGCGAGGCCGTCGAGTACGCGAGCACGCGCTTGACGTCGGTCTCGACGCACGCCATCGACGCGGCGAGCAGCGCGGTGAAGGCGCCGACCCAGGCGATGAGCGTCAGCACGTCGGGGACCAGCGCGAAGAGCGGGTACGCACGCACGACCATGTAGACGCCGGCGGTGACCATCGTCGCCGCGTGGATCAGCGCCGAGACGGGTGTCGGCCCCTCCATCGCGTCCGGGAGCCAGACGTGCAGCGGGAACTGCGCCGATTTACCGACCGCGCCGAGGTAGATCAGGAACATGATCACGGCGAGCCCGTCGAGCGGGAGCGTGCCGTTTCGGGCCATGCCGAACAGCGCCTCGAGATCGAACGTTCCCGTTGCCGACCAAAGCATCACGATGCCAGCGACGAAGCCGAGGTCGCCGAGCTTCGTGATCCAGAACGCCTTCACGGCCGCGCGCGCGGCCGAGGGCCGGTCGTACCAGAAGCCGATGAGGAGGTACGAGCAGAGGCCCACGAGCTCCCAGAACACAAACATCTGCACGAACGTGGGCGAGAGCACCAGGCCGAGCATGGAGAAGGCGAAGAGCGACTGGTAGGCGTAGTAGCGCCCCAGTGCCGGCGCCGGCTCGTCGGCCAGGTAATGGAGCGAGTACACCTGCACGAGGAACGACACGCCGGTGACCAGCACGCACATGGTCAGCGCGAGCCCGTCCACCATCACGCCGACGGTCGCCATCGGTTCGCCGTCGCCGGGAATCCACGCCCACGTCGCGGCCGCGCTCGCCGTGGCCCCGCGGGGCACCGCGCCGAGGCGCGCCGCCACCGCGAGGACGGCCGCAGCGCCGATCGCCGCGATGCTCACCGCCCCCGCGGCGCGCCCCGCGCGCCGGAGCGGCCGGACGACGGCGATCAGGAGGAACGCGGCGAAGGGCAGCCCGAGGACCGCGAGCGCGAGGGACGGCGAGCCGACCATCCCGTCAGCCCCGCAGCAAGTCGAGGTGGTCGGCCTCGACCGTTCGCCGCACGCGGAAGATCACGATCACGATCGCGAGCCCCACGGCCACCTCGGCCACGGTGACGGCGATCGTGAACAGCGTGAAGACGATGCCGGCCAGGTCGCCCGAGAACCGCGCGAAGGCGACGAGGTTGATGTTGACCGCGTTGAGCATCAGCTCGATGCCGAGCAGGATCCCGACGGCGTTGCGGCGCGTCAGCACGCCGAGGAGGCCGATCGCGAACACGAGCGCGGCGAGCGTGAGGTAGGCGCCGAGGCCCACTAGTCCTCCGTCCGGGCGAAGTAGAGCGCGCCGAGTAGCGCGGTCACCAGGAGGACGCCGAGTAGCTCGAGGACCACGGCCCACGGCCCGACGAGTGCGCGCCCAAGCGCTGCCGTGAGATCCGCGGGTGCCGGCAACGGCGGAGCCGGCGCGGGCGTCTGCAGGAGGAAGCCGAGGACGCCGACGAAGACCGCCGCCGCGACCACCGCGCCGTTGACCAGGTACCGGCTCGTCTGCCGGAGCGATTCGCCGACGAGCCGCTCGGTGAGCATGATCGCGAAGACCACGATCGTCACGACGCCGCCCGCGTAGAGCAGGAGCTGGACGCCGAAAAGGAACGGGGCGCGCAGGAGGAGGAACACCCCGCCCGTCGCGACGAGCGCCGCCGCGAGCCAGAGCACCGCGTGGAAGAGGTTCGGCGTCAGCACGACGGCGAGGCTCGCCGCGACGAGCACGGCCGCCAGCGCCCAGAAGGCCACCGTTTCGAGGGTCACTCGGCCTTCGTCTCCCCTTTGGCCTCGGCCCGCACGGCCTTCGGAGGCGCCTGCATGTCGCGCAGCCGGTTGCCCGTGGCCCACGAGGGCTCGAACTGACGCCCGAGCGCGTGCAGACGGTCCTTGTCGAGGAGCATCTCGCGCCGGTCGGACGTCGCGAGGTCGAACGTCTTGAGCATGATGATCGCGTCGGTCGGGCACACTTGCACGCACAGCTCGCAGAACTCGCAGGCGTAGAGCTCGAGCGTGAAGGTCTTCGCATAGTTCCGCTTCTCGGCCTTCAGCATCTCGACCTTGATCACCTGCGGCGGGCAGATGTACTCGCACAGCCGGCAGCCGATGCACGCCTCCTCGCCGCTCTCCGGCTCGTAAACGAGCGCGAGCACGCCGCGGAACCGGTCGGGATACGGCCGCGGCCGGTCGGGATACATGACGGTCACCGGGCGCCGGAAGAGATTGCGCAGCGTGATCCCCATCGCGCGCGAGACAGCACGGACGAGCTGCCCCGTCTCGCTCCAGAACGATCCGTTACGCGCCACCGGCGCCCCCGGTGAGCCCCGCGGCGACCCACGCGGCCGTCGCGAGCAGGAGGATCAGCGTCGCCGGCAGCAACACCTTCCACGAGATCGCGAGGATCTGGTCCACGCGGATCCGCACGAAGGACCACCGCACCCAGGTGACGACAAGGAAGAACGCGATCGCCTTGACGACGAACCAGACGGGACCGAGCCAGGCCGGGCCCGGGCCCAGCCAGCCGCCGAGGAAGAGGAGGGCGCCGAAGAAGGACGTGCCGACGACGTGCGCGTACTCGCCGAGCTGGATCAGCGCGAACTTCATCCCGCTGTACTCGACCCGGAAGCCGGCGACGAGCTCCGACTCGGCCTCGAGGATGTCGAACGGGACGCGGTTCTCCGCGGCGATCGTCGCGACCAGGAACGCGACGAACGCGAGCTGGCCGATCACGGGATACGCGACGAACCAGAGCCCCTGCTGGGCAGCGACGATCGCCGACAGCTGGAGCGAGCCGGCGAGCACGACGGGCACGAGTGCGGCGAAGATCAACGGCAGGTCGTAGGAGATGATCTGGTTCACGCCGCGCATCGCCGAGAGCAGCGCGTACTTGTTGTTCGAGCCCCAGCCGCCCATGAAGAGGCCGACGATCTCGAGCGAGGAGACGGCGAGAAAGAAGAGGACGCCGATGTTGAGGTCGGCCACCCCGAGGTCGGGCGCGAACGGGATCGTCGCGAAGATCAGCAGGCACGGCACGAGGAACACGAGCGGTGCCAGGTTGTACACCCACCGGTCGGCCGCCACCGGCACGATGTCCTCTTTGAGGATCAGCTTGAGGCCGTCGGCGAGGGGCTGGAGCCAGCCGTGCGGCCAGCCGACGTAGTAGGGCCCGATCCGCGACTGCATCCGCGCCGCGAACTTTCGCTCGAGCAGGACCACGTAGGCGACGAGGACCAGGATCGCGTTGAGGACGGCAAAGGCCTCGAGCGCGGTGAGGACCCCCGGCGGCAGGGTCACCGATCCACCTCGCCGAAGACGGGATCCACCGAGCCCATGATCGCGACGACATCGGCGACCTTGTGGCCGGGGACGATGTGCGGGAGCACGGCCAGGTTCGAGAACGAGGCGCCGCGCCACTTCATCCGGTAGGGCTTGGGGCCGCCGTCGGCGACCAGGTAGCAGCCGACCTCGCCGCGCGGCCCCTCGACGCGCGCGTAGCCTTCCCCCTTCGGCACGCGCACCTGCCCGACCGATTTCACGCCCGGGCGCGAGGAGATGGGCCCCTCCGGCAGGCCGTCGAGCGCTTGACGCACGATGCGGATCGACTCGCGGAACTCGACCATCCGCACGCGGTAGCGTGCGTAGCAGTCGCCAGCCGTCTCCACCGGCACGCGGAAATCGAAGTCCTCGTACGACGAGTACGGCGCCGCGGTCCGCAAATCGTGGTCCACGCCCGAGCCGCGCAGGAGCGGGCCGGAGATGCCGACCTCGAGCGCGAGCTCGCGCGAGATCACGCCCACGCCCTGCGTGCGCACGCGGAAGAACGCGTTGTCCTCGAGCATCGCCTCGTACTCGCCGAGTCGCTGCTCGATCCGGGCGAGCGTCTCGCGGCACTTGTCGGCCCAGCCGGCGGGCGGGTCGTAGCGGACCCCGCCGGGCTGGTGGAAGCCGTAGAGCAGCCGCGCGCCCGTCAGCGCCTCGAAGAGGTCGAGCACGTCCTCGCGTTCGCGGATCGCGTAGAGGAAGATCGTCGCGCCGCCGCCGAGGGCGCCGCCCATGTCGAGGCACCACGTCCCGAGCCAGAGGCAGTGCGAGGCGATGCGCTGCAGCTCGGAGGCGATCACGCGGAGGTACTGCGCGCGCCTCGGCACGTCGATCTTGCCCACCTGCTCGACCGCCGAGACGTACGCGAGCTCCGAGCACATCGCGGCGACGTAGTCGGTCTTCGACGCGATCGACGGGTACTGGACGTACGTGAGCGTCTCGCCGAGCTTCTCGTGACAGCGGTGGAGGTAGCCGATGACCGCGTCGACACCGACGACCGTCTCGCCCTCGAGCGTCACGATCATGCGAAAGACGCCGTGGGACGACGGGTGCTGGGGCCCCATGTTCATCATGAGGCGCTCGTTGCCCCCGTAGCCCATCTCGATGACGTGCCGCGCTTCGGTGTCGGGCATCGCTCCCCGTTACTGCAGCGGTGACGGCGGCGCCGGCATGAGCGCCACCGAGCGCATCTCGGCGAGCAGCGGCGCCGACTTGGCGAGGAAGCCCTGCCACTCGGGATCTTTCATCACGTTCCCGCGCACCTCCGCGCGATGGTTCAGGTCGCGATACGCCCACAGGTGGACGACCTCGTTGAGCTGCCCGGCTTCCGTCTGCCAGAGGCCGACGTTCTTCGAGTATTTCTCGCGCGTCGGCATGATTGTCTTGAAGTGGCCGAGCCACTCCCCCGCCTTGCCGACGTGCGCGCGGTACCAGCGGAGCTCGTAGACGTGCTTGCCCTCCGCCGGCGGCTTGAACGGCAGCTGCGCGGCGAGCATCTTGTTCTCCTGCGCCATCAGCATCGGCCGGATCTTCGGCACGTAGCCCTGCGTCCAGTCCGGGTTCTTTGCGAGCTCGCCGCGCAGACGCTCGCGCTCGTCGAGGCTCGGGTAGCTCCAGAGGTGGACGTACTGGTTGAGGAGACCGAACTCCGTCGTCCACGAGCCCTCGAGCTTGCCGTACTTGTCGCCGCGGATCGGGCGCCCGATCTCCTGGTTCAGCTTGAGGTACTCGCCCTGCTTGCCCGGCATCAGCGTGTACGTGCGGAGTTCGTAGATCATCGTCGGCTCCTCCTGAGATCCGTCGGCAGATCCGTCAGCGATACGGGGTGTGCGGCGTGTCGACCGCGTAGTCCTTGCGGAGCGGATGGCCCTCCCAGTCCTGGGCGAGCAGTATCCGCCGGAGATCCGGGTGCCCGTCGAACACGATGCCGAACATGTCGTAGCACTCGCGCTCCATCCAGTCCGCGCCGCGCCAGACGCCCGTGAGTGTCGCGCAGCGCCAGGTCCCGGCTCCGAGGCGTGCGCGCATCGTCAGGGGCAGCCGCGCGTCGAGGTTTTCGACGCGACAGACGACCTCCGGGCCCTCGTCCTTCCAGTCCACGGCGGTGAGGAAGTTGAAGAAGCTGCAGCCCAGCTCGGTGCGCGCGAAGCGTCCGAAGGCCTGCCACTCCGCGGCGGCGAGCGTCACGACGAGGCCGCCGCGCGCGTCGTCGGCCGCCTCGACGCCGAACCGCTCCCGGATCATCGCCGCCGCGGACGCCGCCGTGGGGAACGTCACCGCGCGTCGGACGCGGACCGTTCGCCGGTCTTCTGGAAGTGCGCGACCTGCTCCTGCAGCTTCAGCAGGCCGAACATCAGCGAGTCCGGCGTCGGGGGGCAGCCCGGCACGTACACGTCGACGGGCACGACCCGGTCCACGCCCTTGACCACGTGATAGCCGTGGCGGAACGGCCCGCCCGAGTTGGCGCAGGACCCCATGGACACGACCCACTTCGGGTCCGGCATCTGGTCGTAGATGCGCTTGAGCATCGGCGCCATCTTGATCGTCACCGTGCCTGACACGATCATGAGGTCCGAGTGGCGCGGCGAGGCGAAGGGCACCATCCCGAAGCGCTCGACGTCGAAGCGCGACGCGAACGTCGCCATCATCTCGATCGCGCAGCAGGCGAGCCCGAAGGTCACCGGCCAGATCGACGACTTCCGCGCCCAGTTGAAGATCTTGTCGGTCGACGTCGTGACGATCCAGCCGCCGGGCATGTGGTGGATCGCGTCGGCGATCGACGCCAGGGCGTTCGACGTCTTGTCGTCGACGCCGCGCACCTGGTGGTGCTTCTCCCACTCCTGGAGGTCCTTGAACTCACTCCAGACCGGCGCCGGGATCTGGGGCACCGGCGGCTTCACTTCCACTCAAGCACCCCTTCGCGGAAGGCGTAGAGCCAACCGAGGCCGATGATCCCGACGAACACCGCCATCACCCAGAAGGCCTCCATCCCGACCGCCCGGAGCACGAGCGCCCAGGGGAACAGGAAGACCGCGAGCGCGTCGAAGACGATGAACACGAGCGCGACGAGATAGAAGCCGACGGGGAACTGGACCCAGGCCGTCCCGATCGGCTCGGCGCCGCACTCGTAGTTCATGAGCTTCACCGCGTTGGGCCGGTGCGGGCGCAGCAGCCGCGCCGCGGCGAGCGACACGACGGCGAACGCGACGATGAACGCGGCAAAGATCGCGACGGGCAGGTAGCCGGACATGCTGCGCCCCCTCTGAGGAATCGGAACCGGGACGCAAGTATACCACGCGTGGTCAGACCACGCGCCCGGGTGCCCGGCGCCCGCGTGCTAGACTTCGTAAACGTATGCGGGTGCTGGTGGTCGAGGACGAGCAGGATCTCGGCGAAGTATTTCGCGATTTCCTGGCCGAGCTCGGTCACCAGCCGGTCGTCGTCCGGACGGCCGAGGCCGCCCTCGGCAAGCTGGCCACCGAGCGCCCTGACGCCATCATCCTCGACATCCACCTGCCCGGCATGAGCGGCATCGACTTTCTGCAGCTGCGCCCGATCCGCGAGTCCGGGCTGCCCATCGTCGCCGTCTCGGGCGTCGTCACCGAGAGCCAGGCGCGCGAGTGCCTGCGCCTGGGCGCGCTCGACTTCGTGGGCAAGCCGGTGCCGCTGCAGCGCCTCAGCGACGTGCTGACCTTTCTCGAGCCGCACGCGCTGAATCGCCAGCGCGACGAGGGCGCCAAACGCGCCGAGCGGCGCCGCGGCGGCACCCGCGCCCACGCGCGCTTTCCCGTCCGGGTCATCGAGTACAGCGGCCGCACCTCGAACGGCACGTGCGTTGAGCTGGCGCCGCTCGGCGTGAAGGTGCGCGTCGATGTCCCGCCCACGACGGGCACGGCGGTGAAGCTCACCTTCACGCTGCCGGAGGGTGGCGAGCCGATCGAGGTGATGGCGCTCGTGGTGCGCGTGGACCGGGACGGTGTCGTGTTCACGCTCGTGAACCCGGGCGAGTCCAACCGCCAGCGGCTGGCGGCCGCCGTCCATCGCCTGCAGCGGACCTGACTGCCGGCGCGCTCAAGAAGCTGCCGGATTATCGAGGAGCGCGAACGGCGCAGCATGGGCGCTCCGAGCGTTGGGGGGATGGGAGTGCGAAGCCGCAGCGCGTTCGACGCGCGAGGCGAGCCTGCGATGGGAGTGCGAAGCCGCAGCGCGTTCGACGCGCGAGGCGAGCCTGCGATGGGAGCGCGAAGCCGCAGGCCGGCCGGAGGGAGCCGCAGCCCGTATGAGGAGCCGCAGCCGAAGGCGAGGCGACGCTGCGAGAGGCGAGGCGACACTGTGAAGGACGGCCGAGGCGAGCCTACGATCTGGGGGCCATCTCGGGGCCCCCAATTCAAATGGTCAGCGCCGCGAGGGCGCCGGTCCGGTCCCCGGCCTCGAGGAGCGCCAGCGTCCGCGACGCGAGCGCCTCGACTTCCGCCTCGCCGTCCGGTCCGGTCAACACGAGCTCGCGGAAGCGCCGCGCGAGGGCCGCGGCGACCGGCGCACCCCCGCCGCGCCGCGTCTCGACTTCCGTCGCGTGTCCCGCGCTCGCGAGCAGCCGCTCGAAGAGCGCTCCCATGCGCCGCCGCACGTCGCCGTAGCCCTTGACGAGCTGCGCGGCGCGCGCCAGCTCGCGCGCGAGCTCGAGGTCACCCGCCGCCGCGCGCCGGACGGCGTCGAGCCAGCCCTCGATCCGCGCCTGCTCCTCGTGGAAGCGATAGGACACGGGACGGAGCGGTCTGAGCCAGGCCAGCATGCGCACGCGCAGGTAACCGGTGACGGTCGTCGTGCGCACGTGCTGGCCGAGGGTCGGCCGGCCGTGCGGCCACCGGCGCTCGGCCCAGCGCACGAAGGGCGCCACGAGACGCCGCGGCAGCACGCCCCAGATCTCGTCGAGATCCGGCTTGAGATAGTCGGTCACGACGAGTGCGCCGTCGCCGGCGCGCGTCTCCGCGCGGATGCGCTCGAAGCGTCCCCACCGGGTCTTGAGCTCGGCGACACGCACGGCGTCCTCGTAGGTCATCAGGACGGCGAGGTGCCGCGCGACGAGGCTTCCGAGCTCCGTGTCGAGCGCGGCGAACGGCCGCAACCGCTCGAGGAAGCGGCGCGCGTACGCCCGATCCTGATAGTCCACCAGTCGCCGAATCGCCGTCACGACCACCGGCCGCACGGCCTCGGGCATCGCCGTCACCTCGGCTCCGAACTCCCCCGCCAGCTCCGCCGGCAGCGTGGTCTCGATGGCGGTCGGGGCGGCGGGGGCTTCCTCGGTCAATACAGCATTCCCTCCGGAAGCCCCCGCCGCCCCGGCCGCCATCGATGTCGTCGCGGTCCCAGCACGTTGCAGGCCGACGTCGAATCCGACGAGGTTCGACTTGACGGCAACGCCACGCCGCTCGATCGCCTGGCGGTACGCATCGTCCCGAATCGGCAGGGCGCCGCTGCCGGCGAGCGCGCCGAGCAGCACCGCGTTGGCCTCGGTCCCGTGCTCGCGGGCAAGCGCAAGGGCGTCGAACGCGATGAGGCGCCGCGACCCGGCGGCGGCGCCGCGGGCGAGCTCTTCGAACGGATAGATCGCGTCGCCCGTGGCGATCTTCTCGTGGATCGAGTAGAGCCGGTGCGTGCTCGCGATCACCGTCGTCCGCTCGGGCGAGACGAAGCCGAGCTCGAGCATCCGCCCGACTTCGAGGAACTCCGGCGCTACGAGCACGTCGAGGGCGCCCGGGACCGGGTAGAGGCAGAAGACGGGCTCGCTGTCGTGGTCGCGGTCACCGCGCGCCGTCGCGAGCTCGACGTAGTACGTCGTCGAGCCGGTCCGCTGGGCGACGCCCGGGATCGAAGTGCCGTGGACGCGGTACTCGTCGAGGTCGGCCGCGTCGACGATCCACTCGGAGAGCACACCCCCGCCCTGACCGCCGACGGCGGGGATGAGGACACTCAGAAGCGGGGGCCAGGTCACGCCGGGGCCAGGCGCCGGATCACCGCCGCGCGCAGCCGCGAGACGAAGCGCGTCCACGCTCCCGGGTTCGTGACAACCCGGGTCTCGTAGAACGAGGGGCAGAGCACGGCGGCGTGGGCCACTTCGCCGCAGACGCCGCAGCCCACGCACGTGTCGTCCACGCGCGCGATCGGATCCGCGCGCAGCGGGTCGGGGCTGGGTCCGAGCGTCAGCGACGGGCAGCCGTTGAGGCGCATGCACGAGTGGTCGCCGACGCAGACGTCCGGGTCGATGCCGAACCGCGGTTGCACCACGGTCTCGCCCTCCGCCGCCCGCTTGCGGTTGAGCGGCCGGATGCGGCGCTGGCGCTCGAGCTGGCACTCGCCACGCGCGATGATGACCTTGAGGCCCGTCGCGCGTGTCGTCAGCGCCTCGCGCAGCGTGCGGAGCATCTCCGGGATCCGGTATGTGTCCACCGTGCGGATCCACTTCACGCCGACGCCGCGCAGGGCCTGGGGGATCGTCATGCCGGTCGGCTCGTTTCGCGCGTTGGTCCCCGTGGACGGGTTGTGGTGCTGGCCCGTCGCGGAGGTGTAGAAATTATCGAGGATGACGAGAACGGAGTCCTGCCGGTTGTACATCGCGTTCGCGACGCCGTTGGTCAGCCCGTTGTGCCAGAAGCCGCCGTCGCCCATCACCGAGACGACGCGCTTGCCGAACATTGGCGCGACCGCGCTCGAAGAGGCGAGCCCCATCCCGTAGCCGAGCACCGAGTTGCCCACGTTGAACGGCGCCTGCGTCGAGAAGGTGTGGCAGCCGATGTCGGCCGAGACGTGCGTGTCACCGATCTCCGGCGACTGCGTCCGGAGGATCTTCATCGCGCTGAAGACCGGCCGCTCCGGGCAGCCCGTGCAGAAGGACGGCGGGCGCTTGGCGACCGGCGTGGGCAGGATCTCGCGGATGCGCGCCTGGTGGTCGACGAGCCGCGCGTAGCGGTCCTCGATCGCGCTCACCGACGCAGCCGTCGGCCCGGCCAGCGCCAGGTACTTCCGGAGGCCGCCCAGGATGAGGCCGGGCACGTATTCGCCGTGCGGTGAGAGCAGATTCTTGCCGTGGATCTCGACGTCGAGCCGCTCCTCGTGCGCGACCGCCTTGAGTTCGCGCTCGATGTAGTTCGGCATCCCCTCCTCGACGACCAGGACGTGGCGCTTGCCGCGCAGGAACGCGATCAGCTCCTCCGGCACGAGCGGATGCAGCGCGTTCAGCACGAGCAGCGGCACGGGCGAGCGGCCCTGCAGGTCGGCGAGACCGAGCAGGTGGAGACCGCGCATGGTCGTGTTCCAGAGGCCGCCCTGCATGACGATCCCGAGCCGCGAGTCTGTGCCGGGGAAGTGCTCGTTGAGCTTCCGCTCGAGGATGAACCGCCGCGCCGCCGGCAGCCGCTCGGTGAACTTCTTCCGCTCCATCTCGTAGGTGAACGGCGGCAGGTTGATCCGCTCGAGGCTGAACGAGGGCCGTTCGAGCCGGTCGAGCATGCTGATCTTCGGGCGCACGTTGTCCTTGCATCGGAGCGTGCCGCGCATGTGGCAGGCGCGGATGCGAATGGAGAAGAATACGGGCTCGTTGCACGCCTCCGAGAGCGCGTAGCCCTCCTCGACGAACCGCGCGAAGGTCTGGAGGCTGTTGCGCGGATCCAGAAGCGGGATCGACGATTTCAGCGCGGCCGAATGCGTCCGTTCCTGGAGGATCGACGCGCCTTCTCCATAATCCTCGCCGATGACGATCAGCGAGCCGCCGGTGACGCCGGCGGAGGCGACGTGGCTCAGCGCGTCCGAGGCGACGTTGGTGCCGACGACAGACTTCCACGTGACGGCGCCGCGCATCGGATAGTTAATGGAGGCCCCGAGGAGCGCCGCCGCTGCCGCCTCGCTCCCCGACAGCTCGTAGTAGATGCCCATCGGCCGGAGCAGCAAGTCGTTGGCGTCGGCGAGCACGTCGAGCAGGTGCGAGATCGGCGCGCCCGGATAGCCGCCGACGTACGACACGCCGGACTGGAGCAGCGCCTTGGTGATCGCGAGGATCCCCTCGCCGCGGAGAACCTGCCCCTCGCCGTAGCCGAGCTGCTTGACGTCCTCCGCGAAGGAGCGCTCACCCATGCTGGGGGGATTCTACTACGGGAGTCGTCGCCCGGCGCGCGGCATAGGCGCTGCCCCCGTGTCTGAAAGATTGGACATTGACGGGGCACGATCGCGCGGGACGCTGGAAGAGATGCAACGCGCGTTCGTGCCGATCGACGCGGAGGTGCTGCGGCGGCTGTACGTGGAGGAAGGACTGACGGCGGAGAGGATCGCCGCGCAGTTGGGATGCGCTCCGATAACGGTGTTCAGACGGCTGGGCCGGTTCGGGATTCCCGCGAGGCCGAGGGGGCCGGTGTCTCGATGCTATGCCGATGCGGAGCCAATCAAGTGGACCACTGATCTGGCATACATTGTTGGGCTCATCGCCACTGACGGAAACCTCTCCCGCCGCAAATATCACCTGACGATAACGTCGAAAGATTTGGACCTCCTGAACACCGTCAAACGATGCCTGGGACTCACGGCTCCGATCTCGTTCTCTCGCAGCGGCTTCGGACAGCCATGCTCGAGAGTGCAGTGGTACGACAGAGCCTTCTACGAGTGGCTCCTCACCCTGGGCCTGACACCGGCCAAGAGCCTCACGATCGGCCCGCTGGCGATTCCGGACGAGTTCTTCGCCGACTTCTTCCGTGGTTGCATCGACGGTGACGGCTCGATCAGCACCTACACAGACCGCTATCACGTTCCAAAAAGCTCGAAGTACGTCTATGATCGCCTGTTCATTTCACTTGTCTCGGCAAGCAGGCCATTCATCGAGTGGATCCGCGAGACAGTTCATCGCCTGTGCGGCACCAAGGGGAGTCTGACGGTCAGGCAGGTCGGGCGATACCATCCCAGCTGGTGCCTGAAGTACGCCAAGCGTGAGTCACTTCGTCTCATCAGCTGGATGTACTATCAGTCGAGTGTGCCGTGTCTCGCTCGCAAGCGGGCGAAGGCCGAGTCGTTCCTGTCATCACGAACATCGGTGTATTCTGGCCCCGGGGGAGTGGCGAAGCTGGAAACCGCGGCGGCCTCAAAAGCCGCTGCCCGCAAGGGCTTAGGGGTTCAAGTCCCCTCTCCCCCACCAAACCACTTTCCTTGACAGCACGTTCCACCGCCCTGTAACGTGAACGCTTCGTGGGGCTGTAGCTCAGTTGGGAGAGCACAAGGCTGGCAGTCTTGGGGTCAGGGGTTCGAGCCCCCTCAGCTCCACCATAAATTCCCTCCGGTCATCGTGAGCAAATCGGACGCGTGAACGGATCCGACCCGCGCGCTCGGCTCGCGTTCGCCGCCGCGCTCCTTTTCGCCGCGCTCGTCGTCGCCCTCCCCGCGGGGCGCGCGCCCCTCTGGGACCCGAACGAGGCGCGCTACATGCTGCTCGCGCGCGACATCGTCGAGCACGGGCGCTGGCTGATTCCCGACCTCCGTGGCGAGCCGTACCTCAACAAGCCGCAGCTCTTCTTCTGGTCGGTCGCCGCCGCGTCGCTCCCGGGCGGCGAGGTGACGGAGCGCACGGCCGCGCTGCCCGCCGTGCTCTCCTCGATCGCGACCGCGGCCGCCGTCTTCGCGATCGGCGCGTCGGCGTGGGGCTGGCGTGTCGGCGCCATGGCGACGCTCGCGCTCGCCTCGACGCTCGGCTTCTTCGCCGTCGGCCACCGCGGGCAGTCCGACGTGATGGTCACGGCGTGGACGTGGTGGGCGCTCGTCTTTCTGCTCCGCGCGCGCCGCGTCGACTGGCGTCTGGCGCCGCTCGTCGGCTTCTACGCCTGCGTCGCCGGCGCGATCATGAGCAAGGGGCCGATGGGCCTCCTCGGCCTCGTCGGCGCCGTCGTCGCCGTCGCGGCGACCGACGGGCGCCTCGGGCTCGCCCGCCTGCGCCCGGGCGCCGGCCTCGTCGTCCTCGCGGTGCTGCTCCTGCCGTGGTACGGCACTTACCTCTTCGGACACCGGTCGGAGTTCGTCGGCGACGTCGTCGTCGGACATTACGGCTCCTGGGTCTTCCGGCGCGGGCTCCTGACACGGCTCGAAAGCCTCTGGGTTCTCGTCTACGCGCTGCCGTGGACGATCTTCCTCGTCGCCGCCGTCGGCTGGTGGCGGCGCACCCCCGACGCCGACCGCAAGCTGATCGGCGTCTGGACGCTCACGCTCTGGGCGCTGATCGGCCTCTCGGGCATCCACCGGGCGCGCTATCTCTTCCCCATCTATCCCGGACTTGCGCTCCTCGCGGGAGAGTTCGTCGCGCGCGCCGGTGGGCGCGGCGGCGCGCGGGCGCTCCGCGCGGCGGCGTGGGGC
>JBOHQB010000507.1:0-2068 GCA_050731995.1 Candidatus Rokuibacteriota bacterium | reverse complement strand
GGACGGGCGGCTGCGCGCGCGTCTGCCCGTGCTGGTGGCGGCGCCCGTGTGCGACGCCGTCGTGGGCCGGCCGGGCGCGGCGGTCCTGCTCGGCGCGAGCGAGTTCGACGGGCGGCCGTGGTCCGTGCTGCTGCGCCGATCCGAGGCCGGCTGGCGGGTCGCCTCGGCGACGCCGGTGCTAGAGTAGGCCTCGCGCCGATGAGTCCGATCGAGCCGATCGCCGACCGCTACGAGCCCAGGGCCGTGGAGGCCCGCTGGTATCCCGTGTGGGAGGAGCACGGTTATTTTCACGCCCGGGCCCGATCGCCCAAGAAGCCGTTCTGCATCGTCATCCCGCCGCCGAACGTGACCGGCTCGCTGCACATGGGCCACGCGTTCACGATGACCCTGCAGGACGTCCTGACCCGCATGAAGCGCATGGACGGTTTCAATGCGCTCTGGCTGCCGGGTACGGACCACGCGGGCATCGCCACCCAGTACGTGGTCGAGCGCCAGCTCGCCGCCGAGGGCAAGACGAAGGAGGACCTCGGACGCGAGGCGTTCCTCGCCCGCGTCTGGAAGTGGAAAGAGGACTCCGGCGGCACGATCATCCGCCAGCTCAAACGGCTGGGTGCGTCCTGCGACTGGCAGCGCGAACGGTTCACGATGGACGCCGGACTGTCCAGGGCGGTGCGCGAGGTCTTCGTGCGCCTCTGGGACGAGCGGCTCATCTATCGCGACGACTACATCGTCAACTGGTGCACGCGCTGCCGGACGGTGCTCTCGGACCTCGAGGTCGAGCGCGAGGAGCGCGACGCCGAGTTCGTCTACATCAAGTATGGCCCGCTGACCCTCGGGACGGTGCGGCCCGAGACGAAGCTCGGCGACACGGGTCTCGCCGTCCACCCCGGCGACAAGCGCTACGCGCCGTACGTCGGGCGGACGCTCACCATCCCGTCGGTGGACGGCGACATCACGATCCGTGTCGTGGCCGACAACGCCGTGGACCCGGATTTCGGCACCGGGGTCATCAAGGTGACGCCCGGCCACGACCCGGTGGACTTCGAGATCGGACGCCGACACAAGCTGCCGATCCGCACCGTCATCGGCTTCGATGGGCGGATGACCGCCGAGGCGGGGAAGTACGCCGGCCTCGACCGCTTCGAGTGTCGCGCCCGGATCGTCGAGGACATGAAGACGCTCGGCCTCGTCGAGAAGATCGAGCCGTACCGCCACGCGGTCGGCCTCTGTTACCGGTGCAAGACGGTCGTGGAGCCGCTGGTCTCCAAGCAGTGGTACGTGAACGTGAGGCCGCTGGCGAAGAAGGCGGCGGCGGCGGCGCGAAAGGGGCGGATCCGGATCGTGCCGCGGGGCTGGGCGAAGACGTACCACCATTGGATGGACAACATCCGGCCGTGGTGCATCTCGCGCCAGCTGTGGTGGGGCCACCGCATCCCGGCGTGGTATTGCGAGCGCGACGGCTCGGTTCACGTCTCGCGCAAGGACCTCACGCGCTGTCCGACGTGCGGGGGCCCGGTGCGCCAGGACGAGGACGTGCTCGACACATGGTTCTCGTCCGGGCTCTGGCCGTTCTCGACGCTGGGCTGGCCGGACCGCACCCCCGAGCTCCGCACCTTCTATCCGACGTCCGTCCTGGTCACCGGGTTCGACATCATCTTCTTCTGGGTAGCCCGGATGGCGATGCTCGGCCTGCACGTGATGCGACGCGAGCCGTTCCGCGACGTCTACATCCACGCCCTCGTCCGCGACCCCGAGGGGCAGAAGATGTCGAAGTCGAAGGGCAACGTGATCGACCCGCTGGAGGTGATGGATCGCTTCGGGACGGACGCGTTCCGCTTCACGCTGACCGCGCTCGCCGCGCAGGGCCGGGACGTTCGGATCAGCGACGAGCGGGTGGAGGGGTACCGGAACTTCGCCAACAAGCTCTGGAACGCCGCGCGGCTCGTGCTCTCGACGCTCGACGGCTACGACCCGAAGGCGGCGCGCCGGGTGGCGCCCGGACTGCCGGAGCGCTGGATCCTCTCGCGGCTCAACGCGGCCGTCGCCGCGACGCGCTCCGGCCTCGAAC
>JBOHQB010000506.1:0-21608 GCA_050731995.1 Candidatus Rokuibacteriota bacterium | reverse complement strand
GTTGGAGGTCATGATGATCACCGTGTTCTTGAAGTCGACGGTGCGCCCCTTCCCGTCCGTCAGCCGTCCATCGTCGAGCAGTTGCAGCAGAACATTGAGGACGTCGGGATGCGCTTTTTCGACCTCGTCGAGAAGCACGACGGAGTAGGGCCGGCGTCGGACGGCCTCGGTCAGCTGGCCGGCTTCTTCGTAGCCGACGTACCCCGGCGGTGCGCCAATCATCCGCGACACGGTGTGCTTCTCCTGATACTCGGACATGTCGATGCGCACCATCGCCTGTTCGGAGTCGAAGAGGAACTCCGCGAGCGCGCGCGCGAGCTCGGTCTTGCCGACGCCCGTCGGGCCGAGGAACACGAACGAGCCGACCGGTCGCTTGGCGTCCTTCAACCCCGCGCGCGAGCGCCGGATGGCGCGGGACACCGCGTGCACGGCGTCGTCCTGGCCGATGATCCGCCCGTGCAGGGCCTCTTCCATCCGCGCGAGCTTCGCGGACTCCTTCTCCTCGAGCTTGGACAGCGGAATCCCCGTCCAGCGCGAGACGATGAACTCGATGTCCTCCTCGCCGACCGACTGGGTGCCCTTGCCCTTGTTCTTGTCCCAGTCCCGCTTCATCTCCTCCTGGCGGTGGCGAAGGATCTTCTCCTTCTCGCGGAGCGACGCGGCCTTCTCGAACTCCTGGGCTTCGAGGTAGCGGTCCTTGTCGCCGGTCACGCGCTCGAGCTCTTTCTCCAGCTCCTTGAGCTCGGCGGGGGGCGTGAGGGCCATGAGCCGCGTGCGCGAGGACGCCTCGTCGATGACGTCGATGGCTTTGTCGGGCAGCTGGCGGTCGGTGATGTAGCGGTCGGCGAGCGTGACCGCCGCGTTGATCGCCTGCTCGGTGATCTTCACCCGGTGATGGTCCTCGTACCTCTTGCGCAGTCCCTTGATGATCTCGATCGCCTCCGGCACCGACGGCGCCTTGACGATGACCGGCTGGAAGCGGCGCTCCAGCGCGCCGTCCTTCTCGATGTACTTGCGGTACTCGTCGAGCGTCGTCGCGCCGATCGTCTGGATCTCGCCGCGCGACAGCGCCGGCTTGAGCATGTTCGAGGCGTCGATGGCGCCCTCGGCGGCGCCCGCGCCGATGAGCGTGTGAAGCTCGTCGAGGAACAGCACGACGTTCTCGGACTGGCGGATCTCCTTCATCACCGCCTTGAGCCGCTCCTCGAACTGGCCGCGATACTTCGTTCCGGCGACGAGCGCGCCGAGGTCGAGCTGGAGCAGCCGCTTGTTCACGAGCACGTCCGGCACGTCGTGCGCGATGATCTTCTGCGCGAGCCCCTCGACGATCGCGGTCTTGCCCACGCCGGGCTCGCCGATCAGCACGGGGTTGTTCTTGGTCCGCCGGGCCAGGATCTGGATGACCCGCTCGATCTCCTGCTCGCGGCCGATGACCGGGTCTAGCTTCGTCTCGCGCGCGAGCTGCGTGAGGTCGCGCGCGAACTCGTCGAGCACCGGCGTCTGCGAGCGCTTCTTCGGCCGGGGATAGTACTGGTCGCCGAGGAGCGCGAGCGTCTCCTGCCGGACCTCGTCCAGCCGCGCGCCGAGCGATTCGAGGATCTTGGCGGCGATGGACTGCCCTTCCTTCATGAGGCCGAGCAGCAGGTGCTCCGTGCCGATGTAGTTGTGCCCGAGCTGGCGCGCCTCCTCGATGGAGAGCTCCAGCACGCGCTTGGCTTGGGGGGTGAACGGCACCTCACCGAACGTGAGCGTCTTCGGGAATCCCGTGAGCGCCCGCTCGACTTCGGCCTTGACGGTTTCGAGGCGCAGCCCGAGCCGCTGCAGGACCGCGGTCGCGATGCCCTCCCCGTCCCGGATCAAGCCGAGGAGCACGTGCTCGGTCCCCACGAAGTCGTGACGGAACCGCCCCGCCTCCTCACGCGCCAAGATGATGACCCGCCGCGCCCGCTCGGTGAACCGTTCAAACACTGGAGTCGGACACCCCTTTCCCCGGTTTCGACGTCGGTTTTCCCTGCGACAACGCCTAGTTATCGAGGTCGATGTCAGTATAGCCCGGCGTCAAGCACGGCGGCCAGCCTTTTTCTTCACGAGCGACTAACCTCGCGAATCCCCAACCGAATCCGCCGCCTCGCCCGCCCTCAGTCTTCGCCGGGGGTGACTTCCCGGGCACGCCCCTCGATCAGACGGTACCCCCGGTCGGCCCGGCGGGCCAGATCGGGGTTGTGGGTGGCCACCAGGAAGGAGATCCCCCGCTCCGCCTGGAGCTGGAGAAACAAGTCGTAGATCACCGCGCTCGTCTTGGGGTCGAGGTTGCCCGTCGGCTCGTCCGCGAGGATCAACCGGGGGCTGTTGATGATCGCCCGGGCGATGGCGACCCGCTGCTGCTCGCCGCCGGAGAGCTCGCCGGGGCGGTGGCGCAGCCGATCGCCGAGACCGACCTCGGCGAGCGCGGCGGCCGCCTGCTCGCGCGCCTCGGCATTCGGCCGCCGGGCCAGCAGGGCCGGGAGCATCGCGTTCTCGAGCGCGGACAGCTCGCCGAGCAGGTTGTAGAACTGGAAGATGAAGCCGACCTGGTGCCGGCGGTAGTGCGCCAGCCCCGCCTCGCCGCGCGCGAAGAGGTCCACGCCCTCCCAGAACACGCGCCCGGAGGATGGACGGTCGAGCGCGCCCAGCACGTGGAGCAGCGTGGACTTGCCGACACCGGAGGCGCCGACCAGGGTCACGACCTCCGCTTCGTGCATGGTGACCGAGGCACCACGCAGGACGCGCACCACCTCCGGGCCGCTCTGGTAGTGGCGCTCGACCTCGTCGGCGACGAGCAGCGCGGCGGGGGGCTCACTCATTCGTCTTCACCGTCGGGGCGCCTTCGCCGGGCTCCGGCGCCCGACGTTCGGGCAGAGAACGCGCTTACTCATATCTCAGCACGTCGACCGGAACGAGGCGGCCGGCCCGTCGCGCCGGCAGGATCGTGGCGAGGAACGCCAGCAGGAGCGTCGAGCCCACGACGAGGCCGAAGTCGGAGGGCGTGAGCAGCATGGGCAGGTAGTCGATCTGGTAGACGTCGCCCGAGAGCCGAATCAGCTTCCACGTGTTCTGCACCCAGATGAGCGTCAGTCCCACCGCGCTGCCGGCGGCGGTGCCGACGACGCCGATCGTCATGCCCACCGTGAAGAAGGCCGCCGTGATCGTGCGGCTCGTCGCGCCGAGCGCCTTGAGCACGCCGATCTCCTTGCGCTTCTCGGCGACGAGCAGGACAAGGTGGCCGATGATGGCGAAGGCCGCGACGAGCACGATGATCGTCACGATCAGGAACAGCCCGTACTTCTCCAACTCGAGGGCCGCGAACAGGTTCCGGTTCATGTCCATCCAGTCGCGCACCCAGTACGGGAAGCCGAGGTCGGCGGCGATCGCCCGCCCGACACGCTTGGCATCGAACGCATCATGGAGTTTGACCTCGATGCCCGTCACGCCCGTCGTCCCCGCGAACTCCTTCGCCGCGGGCAAGTTGAGGTACGCGAGCGAGGCGTCGATCTCGTACATGCCCATCGTGACCGTGCCGGCCACGCGGTACAGCCGCATCCGCGGCACCATGCCCACGGCGGTCAGCGCGCCCTTCGGCGATACGACGGTGACGGAGTCCCCGGTCACGACGCCGAGCGCGCGGGCGAGCTCCGAGCCGAGCACGATCGCGGCCTCGCCGGTCGCCGGGCCGTCCAGGCTGCCGGTGCGGAGGTGGGCGACGAGGTCCTTGCGGGCGCCCGCGCTCGAGAGATCGAGGCCGCGGATGAGGCCGCCGCGCGCGCCGCCGTCGGGGGTCGTGAAGAGCGCCTGCTGCTCGACGAAGGGCGTCGCCGAGCGCACGCCGCGCACCGCCGCGGCGCGCGCCGCCACCCGATCCGCGTCGGCGAGCCCGCCGGGGCCGGTCTGGAAGATCAGCACGTGCGGGTTGGCGGCGATGAGCCGGTCACGAATACCCGACTGGAATCCCGTCATCGTCGCCAGGACGACGATCAGCGCCGCGACGCCCAGGGCGACGCCGCCGATGCCGATCCAGACGAACAGCGACAGGTTCGTCCGGCTCGAGCGCGCGCTGAGGTACTTGAGCCCGAGGAACAGCTCGACCGGCAGCCCCCGCCTCACGCCTCCGGCCTCATGTGCGGGAAGAGGATGACCTCGCGGATCGACGGCTGATCGGCGAAGAGCATGGTCAGGCGGTCGATGCCGATCCCCTCGCCGGCGGCCGGGGGCATGCCGTACTCGAGCGCGCGCACGTAATCCTCGTCCAGCCAGTGCGCCTCCTCGTCGCCGCGCGCCTGGAGCGCGGCCTGCTCGCGAAAGCGCGCCATCTGGTCCACCGGGTCGTTCAGCTCGCTGTACGCGTTGGCCATCTCGCGCCGGCCGACGAAGAGCTCGAAGCGATCCACGAGCAGCGGGTTGTCACGCTTCTTCTTGGCGAGCGGCGAGAGCTCGACCGGGAAGTCGGTGATGAAGGTCGGCTGCACCAGCGTCGGCTCGACGAGCGTCTCGAAGGCCTCCTTCCAGACGCTCCACGCCGCCCGGCCGTGCGCGGCGAGCCCCTTCGCCTCCGCCGCGCGGGCCACCACCGCCGCGTCGCTGTCGGGAGCCACGCGCACGCCGAGGGCCTCGGACACGCCGGCGAAGAACGGCAGCCGCCGCCAGGGCGGCGTCAGATCGATCTGGTGCTCTCCCCACGTCAGCGCGAGCCGTCCGTGCAGCGTCCCGGCGAGGTCCGTGAAGAGCGACTCGGTGAGCTCCATGAGGTCGCCGTAGTCGGCGTACGCCTGGTAAAACTCGAGCATCGTGAACTCGGGGTTGTGCTGCGTGGAGATCCCCTCGTTCCGGAAGTTCCGGTTGATCTCGTAGACGCGCTCGAAGCCGCCGACGACGAGCCTCTTGAGATACAGCTCGGGCGCGATCCGGAGGTATAGGTCCATCCCCAGCGCGTTGTGGTGCGTCTTGAACGGGCGCGCGATGGCCCCGCCCGGGATCGGCTGCATCATCGGCGTCTCGACCCCGAGGAAGCCGCGCGCGTCCAGGAACGCGCGGACCCCCTGGATGAGCCGGGAGCGCAGCCGGAAGACCTCGCGCGCCTCCGGGCTGACGACGAGGTCCACGTATCGCTGGCGGTATCGGGTCTCGACGTCCTTGAGACCGTGCCATTTCTCCGGCAGCGGCCGGAGCGACTTGGCGAGGAACGCGAACGCCTTGACCGCGACCGTGAGCTCGCCCGTGCGCGTGCGGAAGACGTCACCGGCGATGCCGACGAAGTCGCCGACGTCCAGGTTCGTGAAGCGCGCGTACTCCTCGCCGAGCGCGTCGGCCCGCGCGTAGAGCTGCACGCGCCCGGTCTGGTCCATCAGGTTGGCGAAGCACGTCTTGCCGTGGTGCCGCATCGCCACGACGCGGCCGGCGAGGCTGACCGTGCCGAACGCCTTCAGCTCGTCCTCGCTCGTGCCGGCGAGCCGCTCGGTCAGCGGCCGCGCCCAGTGACTGACCGCATACCGGCCCCCGAAGGGGTCGATCCCGCGCTGCCGCAGCGCCTCGAGCTTCGCGCGGCGCTGGGCGACGAGGTCGCTCTCGTCCCGCTCGGTCACTTCTGCCCGCCCCTGGCCGAGAGCAGATACGCCTTGATGAGGTCGTCGAGGTCGCCGTCCATGACGCCCTCGACGTTGCCGATCTCCAGGCCGGTCCGGTGATCCTTCACGAGCTGGTACGGCTGGAACGTGTACGAGCGGATCTGACTCCCGAAGGCGATCTCCTTCTTCTGGCCCGAGAGATCGGCGAGATCCTCCTTCTGCTTCCGCTCCGCCAGCTCGTAGAGCTTGGCCTTCAAGATGCGCGTCGCGGTGTCGCGGTTGCGGAGCTGCGAGCGCTCGTTCTGGCACTGCACGACGATCCCCGTCGGCAGGTGCGTGACCCGCACCGCCGAGTCCGCCGTGTTGACCCCCTGGCCGCCCGGCCCCGACGAGCGGAACACGTCCACGCGGATCTCCTCGTCGCGCACGACGACCTCGACGTCGTCCACCTCCGGCGTGGCCTCGACCGCGGCGAAGCTCGTCTGGCGCCGGCTCGAGGAGTCGAAGGGCGACATCCGCACGAGACGGTGCACGCCCACCTCGCCCTTCAGGTATCCGTACGCGTACTCGCCCGTGACCTCGATCGTCACGGACTTGATCCCCGCCTCTTCACCCGGCAGCAGGTCGACCACCTCGGCCTTGAAGCCCGAGCGCTCGCACCAGCGCAGGTACATGCGCATGAGCATCTGCGCCCAGTCCTGCGACTCGGTGCCCCCGGCGCCGGGATGGATCGACAGCACCGCGGCCTTGGCGTCGTGGGGCCCGGAGAGCATGACCTTGAGCTCGAACTCGTCGAGCGCCGCGCGCAGCCGCGCGACGCCTTCGCCGATCTCGGCGTCGAGGCTGCCGTCGTCCCCGGCCTCCTGCGTGAGCTCCAGGAGCACCGAGAGGTCCGAGGCCTGGCGCGACAGGTCGCTCACCCGCCCCAGGACGCGCGCGAGCTCCGCGCGCTCGCGGATCAGCTCCTGGGCGCGGCGGTTCTCCTCCCAGAACGACGGCGAGGCCATCTCCCGGTCGATCGCGGCGACCCGCTGCTCGTTGACCGGCAGGTCAAAGATGCCCCCGCAGCTCGTCGAAGCGGCGCTGGAGGTCGGCCACGTCACGCTTGAAGTCACCGAGCACTATGTCCGGCTCCCGCGGCGCCACCCGGCCGCGAGCGCGACCGCGCTGACGGCGAAACCCGCCCAGCAGACCCAGTCGCCGAGGCGGGTGTACAACGTGTCCGTCTCGCGCAGCGGCACGCGGCCGGCGAGCACACCGCGCGCCCCGAGCGGCAGGGTTCGAACGACCCGGCCGCTCGGCGCGATGATGGCGGACACCCCGGTGTTGGCCGAGCGTACCAGCGCGATGCGGTGCTCGACGGCCCGGAGCGGGTACATCGTCAGATGCTGCTCCGGGCCGCTCGTCTTTCCGAACCAGGCGTCGTTGGTCATGTTTACCATCACGCGCGCACCGCCCCTCACGAACTCACGGACGAGATCGGGGAAAATCCCCTCGTAACAGATTACGACACCGAACGGGGCTGGCGGGCCCGGGAAAACGACGGGGCGGGTGCCGGGCTCCAACTCGGCGATGAACTCGGCCCAGCCCCGCACGAACCCGATCACTGCCGACAACGGCACGTACTCGCCGAACGGAACGAGATGAATTTTATCATACCGCGCCGAGATGCCCCGCGCGGTCACGAGGAACGCGCTGTTCCGGATGCGCGCGCTGCCGCCGCCGCCCTCGACGTCGATCGAGCCCACGAGCAGCGGCGCGTCCGCCGCGAGCCCCGCCAGCGCGTTGAGCAGCCCGGCGTCGCGCCGGAGGGGCGCCGGGGTCGAGGTCTCGGGCCAGACGACGAGGTGCGGACGCCCGGCGGTCGCGCGGCGCGTGAGCGACGCCAGGATCTCGAAGGTGCGGCCGGCATGCGCGGGGTCGAACTTGAGCGGCTGCTCGATCGCCGGCTGGACGAGCGCGACGCTCAGGCCGGCCGCCGGGGCGGGCACCGCGAGGCGGAGCGCGCCGAAGCCGGCCGACGCCGCCACGAGCCCCGCCGCGACGGCGAGCCCCGCGGCGCCACGGCGACGGTCGAGCACGACGGCGCCCGCCAGCGCGGCGTTCACCGCGGCGAGGAGGAACGACACGACGTGGACGCCGCCGAGCTCGGCGATCTGGATCACGGGGAGCCGTTCCCATTGGGAGTAGCCGAGCACGCCCCACGGAAAGCCGCCCATGAGATGGCCGCGGATCCACTCCCCCGCGACCCAGACGAACGGAAAGACGCCGAGCGCCGCTCCCCCTCCGAGCCTACCGCGCGTCCACGCGACGGCCGCCGCGGCCAGTCCGGTGTAGAGCCCGCAGTAGGCCGCGAGGAGCGCGATAGGTCCCCACGTCAGTGGGCCCGGGATCGCGCTGAACACCTGGAACGTCCAGTTGAGCCAGCGCAGCAGGACGAGGAAGAACGCCGTGCCCGCGAGCCAGCCCCACCCGAACGCCCGGCGCGGCGTGGCGTGAAAGGCGACGACGAGGACCGGCGCCAGCGCCACCCACGCCAGCCCGTCCCAGCCCGGCCGCGGGAAGGCGAGCGCCAGCGCCACGCCCGAGGCGAGCATGACCGCGGCGCGCGCGGTGACGCCGGCGGCGGGCGGACGCCTCACCGGCCGGCGGCGAGCCGATCGGCGAGGAAGCGCGGAAGCCCCGCCCGCACGATTTTGGCGCGCGCGCCCTCCACGTCGTAGCCCACGCGGCGGATGGAGACCGCCCCGCGGTCGGTGTCCCAGACGGCGTACGCGGCCCGGGCGTCACGATCGCGGGGCTGACCGACGCTGCCGACGTTGACGAGGTAGCGGCGGCCGCGCTCCGCGCGCACGTCCTGGGCCCCGGGCCGGAAGTCGGGCCCCGACGACCCGAGCGACCACACGCCCGGCACGTGTGAGTGCCCGACGAAGCACCAGCGTGTCTGGAAGTGCGCGAAGGCGGCCAGACCGTCCTCGGCGGAGATCAGGTACTCCCAGGCATCCGGCTCCGCGGGCGAGGCATGGACCAGCGTCGCGTCCGCGATCTCGGCGACGAGGGGCAGGGCCGCCAGATACGCGCGGTGGTCGTCGTCGAGCCGCTCGCGCGTCCACTCGGCCGCCGCACGCGCATATGGATTGAACCACTCGAGGTCGAGCCGCTCGGCCACCGCCCATTCGTGGTTGCCGCCGACGACGGCCTGGGCGCGCTCGGCGACGCGCTCCACGCAGGCGAGCGGATCTGCGCCGTAGCCGACCGTATCGCCGAGGCAGAGGATCCCGTCGGCCCGCTGCGGCAGGTCGGCGAGCACCGCGTCGAGGGCCTCGATGTTGGCGTGGATGTCGGAGAGGATCGCGTACCGCACCGGCGCTCGCCCCGGGTCAGGCGCCGGGATGGAGCTCGCGGTGGACCCGGTCGAGAACCCCGTTGACGAACCGGCTCGACTCCGCCGTGCCGAACTTTTTCGCGATCTCGATCGCCTCGTTGATGGCGACCTTGGGCGGCACATCCGGCTGCCAGAGCATCTCGTAGACGGCGATTCTCAGGAGGTTCCGGTCCACGACGGCCATGCGGTCCAGGTCCCAGTGCTCGGCGCACTGGCCGATGAGCTCGTCCACCTTGCCCTGGTTCTGCTTGGTGCCGCGCACGAGCGCCTCGGCGAACTCGCGCGTGTCCGCGTCCACCGGATACCGCACCCAGAACTCCTCGGCGAACGGCTCCGGATCGTCGGCCCCGTGCCGGTCGAGCTGGTACAGGAACTGGAGCGCGACTTCCCTAGCCTTTCGGCGCCGTCCCATGCCCGCCCACGCTCCGCTTGAAGGCCGCCATCTCGAGCGCGGCGTGCGCCGCCTCCTCGCCCCGGTTGCCGACCTCGCCCCCCGCCCGCTCCCACGCCTGCTCCTCGGTGAGCGCGGTGATGAGACCGAAGGCCGCCGGCACGCCGGTCTGGAGCGCGACGCGCTGGATGCCCGCCGCCGCCTCACGCGCCACGTGCTCGAAGTGGGGGGTCTGGCCCCGGATCACGCAGCCCACGCACGCGAGGGCGGCGTAGCGACCGCTCCCCGCCAGGATCGCCGCCGCCTGCGGCAGCTCGAAGGATCCCGGCACCCAGTGCACCTCGACCGCGTCCGCCTCGACACCTGCTGCGCCGAAGACGTGGAGCGCCCCCTCGACGAGCTTCTTGGTGATCCGTTCGTTGAACCGTGCGGCCACCACGGCGAAGCGAGCGCCCCTCGGGGCAGGCCGCCTCCTGCGTCGCTTCGGAGCGCGGCCCGCCACGTCAGTCGGGGTCGGGCAAGGAGGACAGCAGGTGCCCGAGCTTGTCCCGCTTCGTGCTCAGGTACTTACGGTTCTCAGGATTCGCCGGGACTTCAAGCGGCACGCGCTCCACGATCTCGAGCCCGTACCCATCCAGCCCGGCCCGCTTGGCAGGGTTGTTGGTCAGGAGCCGGAGCTTGCGCAGCCCCAGGTCCACGAGGATCTGGGCGCCGATCCCATAGTCGCGGAGGTCCGGCTTGAAGCCCAGCGTGAGATTGGCCTCGACGGTGTCCTGGCCGGCGTCCTGGAGGGCGTAGGCGCGGATCTTGTTGTGGAGCCCGATACCGCGCCCCTCCTGCCGCAGATACACGACGACGCCGCGCCCCGCCGCCTGAATCGCCGCCAGCGCCTTGACGAGCTGCGAGCCGCAGTCGCACCGGAGCGAGTGGAAGACATCCCCGGTCAGGCACTCCGAGTGCATCCGGACGAGCACCGGCTCCTCACCCGCCACGTCGCCCATCGTCAGCGCGAAGTGGACGCGCTGATAGACCGACGCCTCGAACGCGATCGCGGTGAACTCGCCGAACTCCGTAGGCAGCCGGGTCGTCGCGACGCGGCGGACCAGCTTCTCCGTCTTCGTCCGGTACTCGATGAGCCCCGTGATCGTGATCATCTTGAGGCCGTGGTGCTGGGCCAGACGCGTGAGCTGCGGCAGCCGCGCCATGCTGCCGTCCTCGTCGAGCACCTCGCAGATCACCCCGGCGGGATAGCAGCCCGCGAGCCGGGCCAGATCGACCGCGGCCTCGGTGTGACCCGCGCGCCGGAGCACGCCGCCCTCCATCGCGCGCAGCGGGAACATGTGGCCGGGCGTCGTGAGGTCGCCGGCGCGCATCATGGGATCCACGAGCGTGCGGGTCGTCACGGCGCGGTCGTAGGCCGAGGTGCCGGTCGTCACGCCGCGGCGCGCGTCCACGCTCACCGTGAACGCGGTGCCGAGCGGCGCCGTGTTGTCCGAGACCATCATGCCGAGCTTGAGCTCGTCCAGGCGCTCGGCGGTCATCGGCACGCAGATGATCCCGCGCCCGTGGGTGGCCATGAAGTTGATGGCCTCGGGCGTCACCTTGTCGGCCGCCATCAGGAAGTCGCCCTCGTTCTCGCGGTCCTCGTCGTCCACGACCACGAGGATCCGTCCCTGCCGGAGGTCCTCAATGGCCTCCTCGATCGTCGCAAACACGCTCATCCCGTCCCCCTCACGGCCAGCGCGCGGGCCACGTACTTGCCGATCACGTCCGTCTCGATGTTCACCGGCTGGCCCGCCTCGAGGCTCCCGAGCGTCGTCGCCGCCAGCGTGTGCGGAATCAGCATCACCTCGAAGGCCGGGCCGTCCAGCGCCGCCACCGTCAGGCTCACGCCGTCCACGGCGACGGAGCCCTGGGGGATCAGCAGCGCCCCCAGCTCCGGGCCCGGCAGGGCGATGCGCACCCGCGCCGTCGATTCTACACGGGTCACACGCTCCGCTGTCCCGACCGCATCCACGTGCCCCAGCACGAGGTGGCCGCCGAGCGGGCCCCCGAAGCGCAGCGGCCGCTCGAGGTTGACCCGCGCGCGCGGGCGCAGCCGCCCGAGCGACGTCCGCGCCAGCGTCTCGGGGCCCACCTCGAACGCCAGGCCGTCGGGGCCGCGCGCGACCACCGTCAGGCACACGCCGTTCACCGCGACGCTCGCGCCGATCTCGGCGCCCTCCAGCACCACCGACGCCGCGATGTCCAGGCGCACGACGTCGCCGCGGGCCACCGCGGCCCGGACGGTGCCGACCTCCTCGACGATCCCGGCGAACACTCAGCGCGCCTCGCACACGACGTCGCCCTCGACCAGGAGGTCCTCGCCCAGGCGCCGCACCTCCAGGCCCTCCAGGCGGACGGCCGCTTTCAGCTCGCGGCCCGCGCCGCCCAGCAGCCCCGGCGCCGACCGGCCGCCGAGCAGGAGCGGGGCCAGGAACAGCGCCACCCGGTCGATGGCGGCGGCGGCGACGAACGAGGCGTGGACCTCCCCGCCCCCTTCGACGAGGACGCTGCGGACGTCGCGCGCGAACAGCTCGGCGAGCAGCGCCTGGACGTCGACCCGGCCCTGGCGCGAGGCGACGCGCAGCACGGCGGCGCCCGTCGCTTCCAGAGCCGCGACGCGCGCGAGGGGGGCCGTCTCGGTGACGGCGACGAGCGCGCGCGCCGGCGAGCCGGACCGGATCAAGCGCGCGTCGACGGGCAGGCGCGCGTGCGTGTCGAGGACGACCCGCCACGGCTCGCGCGGCCACGGCTCCGCCAGGCGCACGGTGAGGGCGGGGTCGTCGCGCAGCGCCGTGGTGACACCGACGACGATCGCGTCGGAGTCGGCGCGGAGCCGGTGGGCGTGCGCGCGCGCCGGGTCGCCCGTAATCCACCGCGAGACTCCGTGCAGATCGGCGATACGCCCGTCGAGGCTCGCCGCCGCCTTGAGCGTGACGTGCGGCCGCCCCTCACGCATCGCGGTCAGGAACACGCGGTTGAGGCGCGCGGCCTCCGCCGCGAGCAGGCCGGTCTCGACCGGGATCCCTGCCCCGCGGAGCACGGCCAGCCCGCGCCCGGCGACGCGCGGATCGGGATCCTCGAGCGCCGCGACGACACGGGTGAGCCCCGCGTCGATCAGCGCCGGGGCGCAGGGCGGCGTGCGGCCGTGGTGGACGCACGGCTCCAGGTTGACGTAGAGCGTCGCGCCGCGCGCGCGCGATCCCGCCCGCGCCAGCGCCTCGATCTCGGCGTGCGGCGCCCCGGCGCGCGCGTGCCACCCCTCGCCCACGACGGCGCCGTCCCAGACCACGACCGCGCCGACCATCGGGTTCGGCGAGGTCAGCCCGCGCCCCCGCGCGGCGAGCTCGAGCGCCCGCTCCATCCAGGCGAGGTCGTTCACAGGCTCGCCTCGCCCGTCTTTACACAGCGTCGCCTCGCCTGTGGCTGCGGCTCCTCCTGCCGGGCTGCGGCTCGCACGGCCACGCTCATGCTTCGGGCACCAGGGCTTCGACGAACGCCGCGGCGTCGAAGGGCTGGAGGTCCTCGACGCGCTCGCCGACGCCGATGAGCTTCACCGGCAGCTTGAGCTCGCGCACGATCCGCACCACGATGCCCCCGCGCGCGGTGCCGTCGAGCTTGGTCAGCACCACGCCCGTGAGGCCGACCGCGCCGTGGAACATCTGCGCCTGCGCGAAGCCGTTCTGTCCGGTCGGCGCGTCGAGCACCATCAGCGACTCGTGGGGCGCCCCCGGGCACTGCCGCTCGATGACGCGCCGGAGCTTCGCCAGCTCGTCCATGAGGTTTGCCTTCGTGTGCAGCCGGCCCGCCGTGTCCACGATGAGCGCGTCCACGCGCCGGGCCAGCGCGGCCGTCACCGCGTCGAAGACGACGGCGGCGGGATCCGAGCCCGTGCGCTGGCGGACCACCTCCACCCCGATCCGCGCGCCCCACGTCTCGAGCTGCTCGATCGCCGCCGCGCGGAACGTGTCGGCCGCGGCGAGGAGCACCTGTCGCCCCTCCCCCTTGAGCCGCGCGGCCAGTTTTGCGCAGGTCGTCGTCTTGCCCGCGCCGTTGACGCCGAGCATGAGGATCACGCTCGGCCGCTCCGAGAGGCTCAGCGGCTGCGCGGCGGCGCCGAGCGCGTCGGCCAGGAAGTGACGGAAGAGCGGGCGGAGCTCGGCGGCGCGCGTCACGGCGCCAAACATCGCCTCCTCGCGCGCGCGGTTGACGAAATCCGCCGCGAGGGCCACGCCAAGATCTGCTCCGATCAGGACCTCCTCGAGCTCGGCGTAGAGCGTCTCGTCGATCGGCCGGTCGCCGTCGAGGACGCCGCGCAGCCCGGACGCCAGATACTCCTGCGAGCGCCTGAGCCCGTCCCGCAGGCGCTCACGCCAGCCCGCGAGGAGGCTCATCGCGCTTCCGGCGGCAGGACGACGCGCGACACCACCGCTCCCCGCGCCCCGAGCGCGGGGAGCGGCCGCCCGTTCAGCTCGAAGGTCACTCCGCCCGCGTTGCCGACCGACACTGTGAAGGGCCGGTCGGACACCCACTCGCGCACCTGGCCCGCGGGCACCGTCTCCTCGCTGTTCCGGCCGTCCTCGGTACGCACGCGGATCCACGTCGTCTCAGACGTGCGCGCGACGAGCCGGTACGGCGACGTGACGCCGCCGACCGCCGCGGTGAGGTCCGCCCGGTTCGGCAGCTCCGCGACGGGGCTCTCGAGCGCGCGCTCGACGACGAGCGGCGGCGGAGCCGTCGGCGCCGGCTCGACTCGAGGCGCGGGTCTCGGGCTCTCGGGCGCCGGTATCGCGGCGCTCCGCTCCCGCCGCTCCGGCGCGCCTGGCTGGAGCAGCAACGCCGCGGCGAGCAGCCCGACTCCCAGGACGACGAGCAGCCCGAAGCTCGCGACGAGCGCTCCGCGCACGCGCGCCTCGGGCTCCGCGCGGGCGCTCGGCGCGACACGCGGCGGAGGCGGCGGCGCCCCGGGCCGGGTGTCCCACAGGCGTAGCGCGTCGTCGGGGGGCTCGCCGACGGCCTGACAGTAGGCGCGGACGAAGCCGCGCGTGAACACCGGCGCCGGCAGCTCGTCGAGCTGGTCCGCCTCCAGCGAGGCCAGGTACCGCTGGGCGACGCGCGACGTGCGCGCGACTTCTTCGAGGGAGACGCCGCGCCGCGCGCGGAGTTCGCGGAGATACGCTCCGAGGGAGGACATGGTAACTCCGCTCGGAGTTTAGCCTATCCGGCGGGTCCTTTTCACCTCACGAGGCCGGCGCGGTCGCGGCCGTCAGATTGACCGAAACGAGCTTGGAGAGTCCCGGCTCCTCCATGGTGACACCGTACAGGATGTCGGCGGCCTCCATGGTCCTCCGGTTGTGGGTGATCACGAGGAACTGAGTCTGGCTCGTCAGCTCGCCGAGCACCCGGGTGAAGCGGTGGATGTTCGCGTCGTCGAGCGGCGCGTCGACCTCATCGAGCACGCAGAACGGGCTCGGCCGGTAGTAGAACATCGCGAAGAGCAGCGCCAGACCCGTGAGTGCCCGCTCGCCGCCCGACATGAGCGCGACCGACTGCAGCCGCTTGCCGCGCGGCTGGGCCATGAGCTCGACACCCGTGTCGAGCGGGTCGCCGCCCTCCTCGGCCTCGACGAGCCGCAGCTCGGCGCGCCCGCCCTCGAAGAGCCTCTCGAAGATGCGCCCGAAGTGGCCGTTGATCTCCTGGAACGCCTGCTGGAAACGCTCCTGCGCGGTACGCGTCATGCCCCGCAGCGCCTTGTCCAAATCCTTGATCGACGCGATGAGATCGTCGTGCTGCGTGCGGAGGAACGTGAGCCGCTCGTCCAGCTCACGGTACTCCTCGTCGGCGACGAGGTTGACCGGGCCGATCGACTCCAGCCGCTGCTCCAGCTCGCCCAGCCGCTCGCGCGCCTCGCGGAGGTCGCGGGCCGGGTCGTGGGCCGCCAGCAGCGCCTCGGTCTCCACCGACCAGCTCCGGCGCGCTTCTTGCGCCAGCTCCTCGCGGCGCACCCGCCCCTCGGTCGCGCCCAGCTCGATCTCGTGCATCGCCTCGGTGAGCCGCCGGAGCTCGCCGTCCACGCCCCGCGCGTCGCCCTCGATCTGCGCCAGCTCGGCCAGGAGACCCTCGTGGCGCTCGCCCCCGGCCCGGGCCTCGGTCTCCAGGCGATCGCGCTCGACGGCGGCCTCACGCGCCTGCGCGTCGGTCCGCTCGCACTCCTCCGCGAGCCACTGGCGCCGCTCCGCGACCTGGGCCTGTCGCTGCTGCCCCTGCGCGGCGCGTCCGCGGAAGTCGCCCTCCATCTCGTCGAGCCGGGTCAGCTCGCGCCCCAGCGCCTCGACGCGCTGACGCGTCTGCGCGAGCTCAACGAGCGCCTCGGTGCGACCCGTGACGAGCTCCGCCTCGCGCGTCTGCGCCGCCTCGATCGACGCGCGCGCCGCGGCCATCGCGTTCTCCTGCCGCGTCTCCGCTTCGCGGGCCGCCGCGATCCGCTGCTCCAGCAGGCCGAGCGTCGCGGCCGCCTCGACCGCTTCGGCCTCGATCTGGCGCGCCTCGGCGCCGATTGTCTCCAGGTGGCGCCGCACGCGCTCGTGCTCGCGCACCGACTGCTCGAGGTCCTTCTCCGTCGTGAGCCGGTCCGTCTGGCGCGACTGGACGGACTGCTCGAGGCCGAGCAGACGCTCGCGCGTCGCGCTCTCCTCGCCCTTCAGCGACGTCACCCGCGTCTGCGCCGCCTCGACCGCGCCGTCGAGCCGCCGCACCTCCTCGTCGAGCTCCCGCAGCTGGCGCTTGCGGCCGAGGAGCGAGTGCGGATCGCCCGGGTTGTCGGCGGCGCCGCCACGCAGCCGACCGCTGGGCGCCAGCACCTCGCCGGACGGCGTGACGTAGGTCGCGACGACGCCGTTCCGCCGCCAGAGCGCCTCCGCCTCGTCGAGGTGGTCCACGACCGCGACCTGGCCGAGCAGGTACTGCACCAGGCCGCGCTCCGCGGCGCTCACGCTCCGCTCCGCCCACTTGAGTGAGGCACCCACGGTATCGGCCGGGTGGGAAACGGGGGGGGCGTCTCGCCGCCCCTCGTCACCAACGGCGGGCGGGCCTCCCCGCCCCCCATTGAGGTAGTCGAGCGGCAGGAAGGTCGCCGAGCCGGCGTGCCGCTCGGCGAGGTACGCTACCGCGGCGCGCGCCTGCTCGAAGCGCTCGACGACGATCCACTGCAGCCGCTCGCCGAGCACCGCCTCGACCGCGCGCTCGAGCCCGGAGGGCACCTCGAGGAGATCGGCCACCGTGCCGACGACGCCCGCGAGACGCCCGCGGGCCTCGCCGAACACCGCGCGTACGCCGGCGCCATACCCTTCCCGCGCCTGCTCGAGCGCCTGCAGGGCTTCGAGGCTCGACCGACGCGCTGCCAGCTCGAGCCGCGTCTCGCCCAGGCGGCGCTCAGCGTCGACGACGTCGGCCTCCCGCGCGGCCAAGTTCGCCATCGCCCGCTGGCGCGCGTCACCGAGCGACGCCAGATCGGACAGCGCGCGGTCGCGGGCCGCCTGGCGCGCCGCCAGAGTGGCGTCGAGCTCGCGCGCCTCACTCTCGGCCTCCCCGCGCTCCGACGCCAGCCGCTCGCCGCGCCGCGCGAGCTGGGCGTGGCGCTCGCGCAGCTCCCCGGCCTCGCGCATGAGGTCCACGCGCGCGCCCCCGACGCGCCCCTGCTCGAGCCGCATCGCCTCCAGGCGGTCGCGCTCCGCGGCGAGGGTCGCGCGCTGCCGCTCGAGCGCGCTCTCCCGCTCGCCGACCGCCGCCGCGCGCTCTCCGGCCAGCAGCTCGGCCTCCACCAGCTCGACGCGCGCCCCTTCGCGCTCGGCGCCAAGCGTCGCCAACCGCTCGGTCGCGGCGCGGATCTCCTCCTCGACGCGCGCGGCCTCGTCGCCGAGCTCGCGGAGCTGATCCTTCATATGCTCGCGGCGCTCGAGGAGCCGCTCGACCTCGCCCTGGATCTTCTGCACCGCCTGCCGGAGATCACCCAGCCGGTGGTCGCTCTCCTGGAGCGTCTGGCGCTGGCGCGCCTCGCGCGCCGCGAGGACCGACTGGCGCGTCCGCAGCCCCTGCTCGGCCTCCCGGAGGCGCGCCAGCTCGCTCGCAAGCTCCTCGAGGCGTGTCGTGAGAGCGGCGAAGTCCGCGGCGGCCAGGGCCAGCGCGAGGTCGCGCTTCTCGCCCTGGAGGGTCTTGTACTGCTGCGCCTTCCGCGCCTGCCGCTCGAGCGACCCGAGCTGGCGCTTCACCTCGTCCATGACGTCGCGCACGCGCGTGAGATTCTGCCGGGCCCCGTCCAGCTTGCCCTGCGTTTCGTTGCGCTGCTGCTTGTAGCGCGCGATACCGGCCGCCTCCTCGACGAACACGCGACGCTCGTGGGGCTTCGCGGTGAGGACGTGGTTGAGCTTGTCCTGGTCCATGACCGAGTAGGCGCGGGGGTTTGCGCCGGTGCCGGCGAACAGGTCGAGCATGTCGCGCAGCCGCGCGAGCGTCCGGTTCAGGTAGTACTCGCTCTCGCCGGTGCGGTAGAGCCGGCGGCTCACCGCGATCTCGCTCCACGGAACCGAGAGCGTTTCCTCGTTGCTGAAGAGCAACTCGACCTCGGCGAGGCCGACCGGCTTGCGCGACTGCGAGCCGTGGAAGATCAGGTCTTCCATGCGCTGGCCGCGCAGCGACTTGGCGCTCTGCTCGCCCAAGGCCCAGCGGACGGCCTCGGAGATATTGGACTTCCCGCAGCCGTTTGGGCCGACGATGGCCGTGACGCCGGGCATCACCTTGACCGTCGTTTTCTCGGCGAACGACTTGAAGCCGTGGAGTGTGATCGCCTCTAAGCGCATGCTGGATTTTGGCACGGAGTCCGGCACGCCGCCAAGAAAAAACACCACGCGTGGGGGCCGGGAAGACCCCGGGGCGCTAGATGTCGAGGACCGTGCGCCCTACTTCTTGAACAGGTTGCCGAACCCGCGCCGGGCGTCGTCGGGCCGCATCGACCCCGACGAGGTGTCGCGCTCCACCGTCACGAGGAGCGAGAAGAGCCCGCACGCGTTGCGAGCCCGCTTGTCGGCGATCCGCTCGGGCACGGGCCGGGCGCACTCGAACCGCTGCCCCGGATCGAGGTGTGCGCACTGCCGGCAGGCGTGCAGCTCCGCCCGGCAATTCGGACACTGGACGAGCGAGTCGACCGCGACCGGCAGCCGCGCGCCGCACGCCGCGCAGCGCGAGAGCGCGCGACTCTTGAACATGGCGGGCGCGTCCGGCGGCCGCGGCGTCTCCCGGCTCTCCTGGCGCGCGCCCTTGCGGTAACCCGACTGCCGGTACCGCCGGTCGTCCACGCCTGGCTCTCAGCCCTGCTTCAGGTAGCAGCACTTCTTGTACTTCTTCCCGGAGCCGCACGGGCACGGATCGTTCCGCCCGACCTTCTCCCCGCTCGACGTGCGCGGCGCCGCCTGGACGCGGGGCGCGCTCGCCACCGCGGCGCGTGGGGCCGTCTCGGGAAGCTCCCCGCGCGACTCGCGGGCGTCGGCCCACGCGGTCATCGCGGGCAGCGCCATCGGCGCGTCGCGGACCACTTGCACCTTGAAGAGGCGCTCGAGGACCGACGTCTGGAGGCGCCCGTACATGTCCTCGAAGAGGTCGAAGGCTTCCTTCTTGTACTCGGTCAGCGGATCGCGCTGGCCGTACCCGCGGAGCCCGATGCCTTCCTTCAGGTGATCGATCGAGAGCAGATGGTCCTTCCACTGCTGGTCGATGACCAGGAGCATTTCGTGGCGCTCGAGCATCCGGATGAGCTCGACGCCCAGCTCCGTCTCGCGCTGCGCGTAGCGGCGGCGCACCGCGTCGCCCAGGAGCTCCTCGAGCCCCGCGCGCGTGGCGGCCTCCTGCAGGGCGGCGGCCGCCATTCGGATGTCGAACTGCCGGTTCAGCGCCTCGGCGAGGCCCGCGAGGTCCCAGTCCTCGGGGTGGGCCTCCGGCGGCGCGTGGGAATCGAGCGTGCTCCGCACGAGCTCGTCCAGCCAGCCGGCGACGGTGTCCGCCTGGCTCTCCCCCTCGAGGATCTCGCGCCGCATGCGATAGATGATCTCGCGCTGCTTGTTCATCACGTCGTCGTACTCGAGCAGGTGTTTGCGGATCTCAAAGTTGTGCGTCTCGACGCGCTTCTGGGCGGTCGCGATCGCGCGCGTGACGAGACGATGCTCGATGGGCTCGCCCTCCTCCATCCCGAGCCGCTCCATGACCTTCTGGATCCGCTGCGAGCCGAAGATCCGGAGCAGGTCGTCTTCGAGCGACAGGTAGAAGCGCGAGGAACCCGGGTCGCCCTGGCGCCCCGACCGACCCCGGAGCTGGTTGTCGATGCGTCGCGACTCGTGGCGCTCGGTGCCGACGATGTGCAGGCCGCCGTGCCCGACCACCCGCGCGTGCTCCGGCTCGGTGATCCGCCGCGCCTCGGCGAGCGCCGTCGTGCGCGCCTCGAGCGGGGCCGTCACCGGATCGAGCCCCTTCTTCCGGAGGATCTCCTTCGACAGGAAGTCGGGGTTGCCGCCGAGCAGGATATCGGTGCCGCGCCCCGCCATGTTCGTCGCGATCGTCACGGCGCCCTCCCGGCCGGCCTGCGCGACGATCTCGGCCTCGCGCTCGTGATACTTGGCGTTCAGGACCTCGTGCCGGACCCCGCGTCGCTTGAGCAGCTTCGCGAGCTGCTCCGACTTCTCGATGGAGACCGTGCCGACGAGCACCGGCTGCCCCTGGGCGTGCCGCGCGATGATATCCTCGGTCACGGCGTCGAACTTCTCGCGCTCGGTCTTGTAGACGACGTCGGGGGCGTTCGCCCGGATCAGCGTCCGGTTCGTCGGGATCACGGTGACGTCGAGCTTGTAGATCTTCGCGAACTCCTCGGCCTCGGTCTCCGCCGTCCCGGTCATGCCGGCGAGCTTGCCGTACATGCGGAAGTAGTTCTGGAAGGTGATCGTGGCGAGCGTCTGGTTCTCGCGCTCGATACGCACGCCCTCCTTCGCCTCGACCGCCTGGTGGAGCCCGTCGGACCAGCGGCGCCCGGGCATGAGACGCCCGGTGAACTCGTCCACGATCAGGACCTCGCCGTCCTTCACCACGTAGTCCACGTCGCGCCGGAACAGCGCGTGCGCGCGCAGCCCCTGCTGGACGTGGTGCAGCATCGTGATGTGCTGGGGGTCGTAGAGGTTCTCCACGTTCAGCAGCCGCTCGCACGAGGCAATCCCCTGCTCGGTCAGCGAGACGGCGCGCGACTTCTCGTCCACGATGTAGTCGCCCTGCTTGACCTCCTCGATCTCGGACAGCTTGCCCTCGACAATCGTCGCGGCGCGCTTGAGCCGCGGGATGATCCGGTCGATCTTGAAATAGAGGTCGGTCGACTCGTCCGCGGGTCCGGAGATGATCAGCGGCGTGCGCGCCTCGTCGATCAGGATCGAGTCGACCTCGTCCACGATGGCGTAGTGCAGGTCGCGCTGGGCGAGCTCCTCGAGGGCGAAGCGCATGTTGTCGCGCAGGTAGTCGAACCCGAACTCGTTGTTGGTCCCGTAGGTGATGTCGCAGAGGTACGCCTCGCGCCGGCCGATCGGCCGCAGCGCGGTCAGCCGCACGTCCGGCGTCACGTACGCCGGGTCGTAGCGGAACGACGCCTCGTGCTGGATCACGCCGACCGTGAGACCGAGCGCGTGGTAGATCGGGCCCATCCACTGGGTGTCGCGCTTGGCCAGGTAGTCGTTCACGGTGACGATGTGCACGCCGCGCCCCGTCAGGGCGTTCGCGTAGGCCGGCAGCGTCGCGACGAGCGTCTTCCCTTCGCCGGTCGCCATCTCGGCGATCTTGCCGGCGTGCAGCACCATCCCGCCGATCAGCTGCACGTCGAAGTGCCGCATCCCGACCGTCCGCCGCGCGGCCTCGCGACACACCGCGAACGCCTCGTGCAGCACCTCGTCCACGGTCGCCCCGTCGGCGACCCGGCGGCGCAGCTCGTCGGTCTTCGCCCGGAGCGCGGCGTCGTCGAGCGTGCCCATCGCGGGCTCGAGCGCGTTGATCGCGGCGACGGACGGCATCAGCCGTTTGACGTCGCGCTCGTGCTTGGTACCGAAGACGGCGCGGAGGAGGGCGTGGATCATGCCGGCCCGTTCATTATACCGGACGGGCCCGGCGCGGCCGC
>JBOHQB010000505.1:0-11819 GCA_050731995.1 Candidatus Rokuibacteriota bacterium | reverse complement strand
GTGCGGCCCCACGCGGCCACGCGCGGACCGGCGTCGAGCAGGGGGATCAGGAGGGCGAGGTCGGCGCCCTCGAGAACTGTTCCGTCGGTCTCGCAGCGCTCGAGGGCGCCCCGGACGTCGGGGACCGTATCGAGCGGCGGCGGGCCCGAATGGGCGAGGGCCCGACGGGCCTCGGTGGTCGCGGCGATCGCGGCTTCGACGTGGGGGACGGAGAGGAGCGGGTCCGCGGTGAGCGCCCGCTCACGACCCATTGACGTTCGACCTTCTGTGGCGAGGAGTGCCCGCACCGCGTCCCACTCGGTCCCGCGCTCCCAGATTCGACCTGCCCCCAACCTTCGCCTCACTCGCTCCCGCCCGACGTTTCGGGGGCGCGGGGGTTAGTCCTGCAGCCGCTCCCGACGCTTGGCCTTCTTGCGAGCGGCCAGCGCCTTGCGTTTGCGGCGAACGCTCGGCTTCTCGTAGTGCTGGCGCTTCTTGAACTCGGACAAGAGCCCGGCCTTCTCGCACTGCTTCTTGAAGCGCTTGAGCGCGCTCTCGAAGGACTCGTCGGGCTCGATGATCACCTTGGTCACACGATTCCCCTCCGGATTTCGGACGAGTCGGTCGTTAAACGATAACTATATACCACCTGGCGAGAGCCCCGGCAATTCGATGCTAGACTGGCGCGCCTTGCTGTCCCCCTGGTGGATCCTGCCGTTCGTCGCGATGCTCCTGGCGATCGCCGTGGGCCCGCTCCGCGTACCGCACTGGTGGGAGTCCAACCGAAACAAGCTCGTCGTGTCCCTGGCGCTCGGCTTCCCGGTCCTTGTTCTCTACCTCGGCCGCCGCCCCGGCGCGCTGCTGCACACGGCCGAGGAGTACGTGTCGTTCATCCTCCTCCTGGCCGGGCTCTACGTGATCTCGGGCGGGCTGCGTCTGACGGGCGACCTCGAGGCGACCCCGCTCACCAACACCGCGTTCCTGGCGATCGGCGCCGTGCTGGCGTCGTTCATCGGCACGACCGGCGCCTCGATGCTGCTGGTGCGGGCGCTGCTGCAGACCAACCGCGAGCGCACCCGGGTCACGCACACGGTGGTCTTCTTCATCTTCCTCGTCTCGAACATCGGCGGGATGCTCACGCCGCTCGGCGACCCGCCGCTCTTCCTCGGCTATCTGCAGGGCGTGCCGTTCGTCTGGACCTTCAGGCTATGGCCCCCCTGGCTCGTGATGGTCCTCGTCCTGCTCGCCGTCTACTTCGCCTGGGACTCGATCGCCCATGCCCGCGAGCCGATCGCGGCGATCCGGCGGGATCGCGCGCAGCTCGAGCCGCTCCGCGTGCGCGGCCTCCCGAACCTCGTCTGGCTGGGCGGCGTCCTGGCGGCGGTCGCGTTCCTGCGCGAGCCGTGGCGGGAGGCGGTCATCGTCGCCCTGGCGTCGCTCTCGCTCTGGCGCACGCCCCGAGCGCTCCGGCGTGCCAACGGCTTCTCGGCCGCGCCGATGGTCGAGGTTGCCGTGCTCTTCCTCGGCATCTTCCTGACGATGATCCCCGCGCTCGAGCTGCTGCGGCTGCGCGGCGGCGAGCTCGGCGTGCGCGAGCCCTGGCACTTCTTCTGGGCGTCGGGCGTGCTCTCGTCGTTCCTCGACAACGCGCCGACCTATCTGACCTTCCTGGCGCTCGGCCAGGGGCTGGGGCTGGCGAACGAGGTGGTCGGGGTTCCCCACGCGATCCTCGCCGCGATCAGCGTCGGCGCGGTCGCGATGGGCGCGAACACCTACATCGGCAACGCGCCCAACTTCATGGTGAAGGCGATCGCCGAGGAGACGGGCGTGAAGATGCCGTCGTTCTTCGGCTACATGCTCTACAGCGGCGGCGTCCTGATCCCGCTCTTCGTCGCCGTGACGCTGATCTTCTTCTAGACCTGATCACGTCAGGGGGGAGCGACTCCCGCTCCCCCCTGAACCGCCCACGAGGCTGAAGGCCTACGTTTGCGTTAGCCGCCGCGCGGGACCACGAGCGCGAGCACTTTGTCGATCGCTTCGGCCACCGCCTGCTCGACGACGGGCAGCTCGTCGCGCTCGAAGGGATCGAGCACGTGGTCGGCGACCTCGCGCTTCGTCGCGGGACGCCCGACGCCGAGCTTCACGCGCCGGACCTCCTGGGTGCCGAGGGAGTCGAGCACCGAGCGGACGCCGTTGTGGCCGCCGTGGCTGCCCTTGATCCGCAGGCGCACGGTTCCGAGCGGCAGGTCGATGTCGTCGTAGACGAGGATCGCGTCGGCGGGGGCCGCCTGGAGCGCGCGCAACGCCCGGGCGACGACCGGGCCGGAGACGTTCATGAAGGCGAGCGGCTTGACGAGGCAGAGCGGCTCGCCGCGCCATTGCCCGCGCGCGAGCAGATACGAGCCCTCGCGGCGCCACGCGCGCTTGAGCCGGCGCGCGAGCGCATCGAGCACGCGCTGGCCGACGTTGTGGCGGGTGTCGCGGTACTCGGCGCCCGGGTTCCCCAGCCCGACCACGACAGCGGCCAAGGGCGCCGGACCCGGCTACCTGTCGCCCCTTCCTCCCTTCGTCGCGGGCTTCCTGCCTTCCTCGGCGGGCGCCGGCGCCGCCGCCGCCGGCTCGCCTTCCTTGGGCTTGCGCTCGGTGAGGACCTCGGGCTCCGCGACCGCCGCGGGCGCCGCCGCCGGCGCCACTTCTTCCTCGGCCATCGGCGGACGCACGGTGACCACCGCGAGCCCCTTGTCCATCACGATCCGCACGCCCTCAGGGGCGGGAAGGTCGCCGACCGTCAGCACGTCGCCGATCACCAGCGCGGTGACGTCGGCGTCGATGCGCTCGGGGATGTCCTTCGGCAGGCAGGACACCTCGACCTCGTGGAGGACGAGGTTCAGGATGCCCTTCTGGTCGCGCACACCCGCGGCCTCGCCGACGGGGTGCACGGCGACGCGCACGGTGATCGCGCGGTCGGCCGCGACCTCCTGGAGGTCCACGTGCACCAGGTCCTCGCTCACCGGGTCGAATTGCAGGTCGCGGATGATCGCCAGCCGCGAGCCGTCTTCGCCGCCCACCTTGATCGTGAGCAGCTGGGTCGTGCCCTCGCGGCCGTGGATCATGCGCAGCACGGCGCGCGGGTCGACGACGATCGGCTCGGGCCGGGCGCCGCCGTAGAGGATGGCCGGCACGGCGCCGTCGCGGCGCAGACGCTTGGCGGCCTGCTTGCCGGTCGCCGTGCGGCGTTTGATGGTCAGCTCCTGCATCTCCATGATCTCGAGCTCCTTCGCTGCGTTTACACGAACAGCTTGGAAACGGATTCCTCGTCGTGGATGCGTCGGATGGCCTCGCCGAGCAACGGGGCGACCGTGAGCACCGTGATGCGTGCCGCGGCGCGCTTGGCCTCGGTCACCGGGATCGAGTTGGTGACGACGACCTCCTCGAGCGCCGAGGCCTTGATGCGCTCGATCGCGGGGCCCGAGAGGACCGGGTGGACGCCACAGGCCAGAATGCGCCGCGCGCCCTCGCGCGCGATCGCCTCGACCCCCTGCACGAGCGTGCCCGCCGTGTCGATCATGTCGTCGATGACGATCGCGTCGTGCCCGTCGACGTCGCCGATGAGGTGCATGGCGAGCGCCGAGTTCGGCCCGTCCCGCCGCTTGTCGATGATGGCGAGGCCGGCGTCGAGCCGCTTGGCGATCGCGCGCGCGCGCTCGACGCCGCCCGCGTCCGGCGAGACGACGACGGGATCCTTGAGATCCTTCTTCCGGAGGTAGTCGATCATCACCACCGGGCCCGCGAAGAGGTGGTCCACCGGGATGTTGAAGAACCCCTGGATCTGCCCGGCGTGGAGGTCGAGCGCGAGCACCCGGTGCACGCCCGCCGCCTCGAGCAGGTCGGCGACGAGCTTCGCCGAGATCGGCATCCGCCCCTGCACTTTGCGGTCCTGGCGCGCGTAGCCGTAGTACGGCAGCACCGCCGTGATCCGGTGGGCCGAGGCGCGCTTGAACGCGTCGATCATGATCAGGAGCTCCATGAGCGAGTCGTTCACGGGCGGGCAGGTGGGTTGGACGACGAAGACGTCCGTGCCGCGGACGTTCTCGTTCACCTGCACGAACACCTCGCCGTCCGAGAAGCGCGCCACCTCCACGTCGCCGAGCGGCACGTTCAGGTATTGCGCGATCTCTTCCGCCAGCGCCCGGTTCGCGTTCCCGGTGAAGAGCTTCAGGTCGTAGTTCATGCGCGCCTCGCTCCAGCGTTGGTTGGGGCGGGAGGATTCGAACCTCCGAATACGGGATCCAAAGTCCCGCGCCTTGCCGCTTGGCCACGCCCCAGTGGTCGAGCCATTTCACCGCTCGCCTCGGCCGTCGAACGGCCTGCGGCTCGCCCTCGCGTTCGAACCATCTCACCGCTCGCCTCGGCCGTCGAACGACCTGCGGCTCGCCCTCGTGGTCGAACCATTTCACCGCTCGCCTCGGCCGTCGAACGACCTGCGGCTCGCACTACCATCTCACCCGAACTGCGGCTCCCGCCAGCGTCCGCACCGCCCAGCACCGCCACGATCCGCGCGCGACGCGATCGCGGATCTGCCGCGCGTGCTCTCTCGAGCGCGCCACGCCGAACACCGTCGGGCCGCTGCCCGACATCTGGGCACCGAGCGCGCCGGCCGCGAGGAGGGCCGCCTTCATCCTCGCGATCTCCGGATGCGGCGCCGCCGCGCCCTCGAGCCCATTGTAAAGGCTCGCGGCCACGCGCTCCGTGCGGCGCTGCCGCAGGGCCTCGATCACCCGGCGGCAGCGCCCTCCGTCCGTCAGCATCGCCGGTGTCACGCGCCCGTACATTTCCGCGGTACTCACGCCGAAGCCGGGGTTCACGAGCACCAGCGCCAGCGTCCCGCCGCGGAGCGGCTCGAGCTGCTCGCCGCGTCCGGTCCCGAGCGCCACGCCGCCCCGCAGGAAGAACGGGACGTCCATGCCGAGCGCGACCGCCACGTCGGCGAGCTTCGCGACCGGCCAGCGCAGGCGCCAGAGGCGGTTCAGTCCCAGCAGCACCGCCGCCGCGTCGGTCGACCCGCCGCCGAGCCCCGCGGCCACCGGGATCCGTTTGTCCAGCGTGATCCGCGCGCCGCGCGTCTCGCCGGCCGCGTCGCGCAGCGCCGCCGCGGCGCGCGCCGCCAGATTTCGCTCGTCCGCCGGCACGTCGGCCGCGCTCGTCCGGAACTCGAGGCCCGGCGCCTCTTCGAGCACGATGCGATCGGACAGGTCCACGGTCTGCAGCACCGTGGCGATTTCATGATAGCCGTCGGCCCGCTTGCCCAGGACTTCCAGCGCCAGGTTGACCTTGGCCGCCGCAAGGACCACCAGGCGACGGGCGCTCGCCGACCGCTTCGACAAGGCAGTGAACATTACCATGCCGCGATGCGACGAGTCAACGGATCGCGTGTGTTTTCGCGTCTTTGGGAAGCGTCAGGATGAAGCGCTCGGGGTCGACCCCCGCGTTGAGGACGAGACTCCGATAGCGGACCGTCGCGGTGACGTATCGGTCCCCGGCCTCTACGTCGAACCCGACGAGCCGCCCGTCGCCCTCGTACAGGTACGTCGCGACGGCCTCCGCACGCCCGCCGACGATCTTGAGGCGACGCACCTCACCCGTCGTCATGTCCATCCACACGCGCCGTTCGTGGACCGCGTCCACCACCGACAGCGACGGGCCGGCGTCGTCCGGCGGCATGAGCGTGACCTGGCGCACGTCCTGGGGCGGCGCCAGGCGCGCGGCGAGGAGGCCGACGAGATCCTCGGGACTCACCGGAAGGCTCAGCAGACGCGCCGTCGTCTCGGCGTCGGCGGCGCCGACGCGCGCCTCGTTCCGTACGGCGTCGTAGGCGACGAAGCGCCCGTCGAGAACCGTGACGAGCAGGAACGGCTGGCCGAAGGGCGAGAGCGCCTCGAAGCGGACGGAGCCGGGCGACCGGGCGAGGAGGACGCCGGTGAGGCGCTGGCGCTCACCGCCCTTCTCGAGCGTCACGTCCGCGAGCGCGCGCAGATCGGTGAACGCCTGCCAGCGGCCGAGGGCGAGATCGAGGGCCCGGCGCGCGTCGTCGCGGACGGGCTCGCGGGGGGGCGGCAGCGCGAGGGCGCAGCCCGCCGCCAGCCACAGGACGAGCGCGCTACGGAGAAGGCTTCGGGCGGTCACCCTGGGCCCGGCGCAACCGGGCGCGCGCGTCGTCCAGCTTCTTCTTGACCGTGTCCACGCTCGGGTCGAGCTGGAGCGACTTTTCCCACGCGCGCAGCGCGTCTTCCTCCTGACCGTTCTTGAAGAGGGCATCGCCGAGGTGGTCGAAAATGACCGGGTCTTCCTTCGCGCGCTCCACGGCGCGCTTGAGCTCCCGCAGCGCGTCGGGATACTTGCCCTGCTGGTAGTAGGCCCAGCCGAGGCTGTCGATGAAGTAGCCGTTCTCCGGCTCGATGTCGAGCGCCGTGCGGATGAGCTGGATCGCCTCGTCGAGGTTCTCGCCGCGCTCGGCGTACATGTAGCCGACGTAGTTGTAGGCTTCGGCATGACGCGGGTCGATCGCGATGACCCGCCGGAACGCCTTGACCGCCGCGTCGAATTTCGCCTGCTTCTCGTAGACGACGCCGAGCTGGAAGTGGAGCTCCTTGTTCTTCTCGTCGACCGAGAGTCCTTCCATCAACGTTTCCGTCGCCCGGTCGTATTGCTTGCCGCGGAAGAACGCGGTGCCGAGATAGAGGAACAGCTCGGGCCGCCGCGGGTCGAGGTTCACGGCCTCACGCAGGACGGCGACGGACTCGTCGTACCGCTTGGCGCGGCTGTGAAGGAAGCCGAGCTGCACGCGCGCGTCGATCGAGCGTGGGTCGGCTTTCAGGATGCGCTCCAGCTCGGCGCGCGCCTCGGCGTCCTTGTTGGCGTCCATGTACGTGGTCGCCAGGAAGTAGCGGGCGCGGAGGTTGCTCGGCTCGAGCATCACCACCCGGCGGAAGGCGTCGGCCGCCCGGTCGTAGTGCTTCTGCTCGTAGAAGATCGCGCCGAGCTTCATCCACACACGCGCGTCGCGCGGCGCGATCTCCGTGAGCTGTTCGATCTCGCGCTGGGCTTCCTCGAAGCGGCCGAGCTTGATGAGCAGATCGCCCAGGCGCTCGACGAACGCCGGGTTGTCCGGGTTGGCTTGCGCGGCCTTGCGGTAGACCTCGAGGGCCTCCTCGGGCTTCCGCTTCGTCTCGTACAGGAAGCCGAGCGCCGTCCACGCGCCGTCGTGGTCGGGATCGAGCTCGACGGCGCGCTGCAACCGGGTGAAGGCGTCGTCCCAGCTCTCGGTCTCGATGGCGAGCCGCCCCAGCAGGAAGTGGGCCTGCGCGAGACGGGGGTTCTTCTGTACCAGCCGCATGAGGACCTGGCGCGCGCGGTTGTACGCCTTCTGCTCGACCAGGTAGCGCGTGAGAATCAGGTACGGCTCTTCGCTCGCCGGGTTGAGCGCGATCGCCTTCTCGAGCTCGGCCTCCGCCTCGGCGTACCGGCGCTGCACGCGCAGCATCTCGCCGTATATCACGTGGGCGTTGACGTCGTCCGGCGCGAGCTCGGTGGCGCGCTTGGCGGCGGCCAGTGCCTCGATCGGCTGGTCGGCGCGTCCGAGCCACTGGGCGAGCTGAGTCAGCAGGAGCGCCGAGTCGGGATCGCGCTTGAGCGCCTCCTGCAGCGCGGGGACGGCGTCGCGGAAGCGGCCGGCCTGGGCCAGCATCTGGGCGGAGGCGTAGTAGTAGTAGGCCTCCGCGCGCACGCCCGCTCCGGCGTCGGGAAAGCGCAGCTCGGCGTCGCTCGCCGTCGATCCGCGCTCGACCGAGACACAGCCGCCCGCCGCGGCGAGCACGGCCAGCGCCGCCAGCGACCGGGTGCCGGCGCGCCACGCCCGGGTCATCAGGCGCCGCGCGGCGGTCGCGAGCGCGGGATCGGAGATGGCCGCCGCCGCCGCGTCGATCTCCCGCCGGTCTTCCGCGCTCAGCGTGTCCGGGTCCGGCCGCGGCGCGCGCGGCGTGGGCGCCTCGGGCGCCACCGCGCCGAGCGTGAATCGGAGCGCGCGCACGTCCGGGAACGTCGCGCGCACGCGCTCGAGCAGCGACTCGCTCCTGAGCGTGAGCTCCTGCAGCCACGGTGAATTGTCCACGACGACGGTGAGACACCCGTTGACGAGCACCTGCGGCCGCGCCCGGCGCGCCACTTCGGGACCGACGAGCGTCGCCCAGGCGCGTCCGAGACGGTACTCGACGAGGCGCTCGGCGAGCCTCGGCACGGCGGTCGGAAGCACGGCGCCGACAGGACGAGGATCGCCGGCGCGAGGCCCGTGCGCGGTCATGGGCGACATTCTACTCCCTCGGCGCATCGGCTGGCCAGCATCGGGGGGTTCGTTTATAGTGGCTTCTCACATGGCGAAACCGCGGCGCGGCGACGTTCTCGAGCTCGCCGTCGACGATCTCGCCTTCGGCGGGGAGGGCGTCGCGCGCGCGGACGGCTTCGTCGTGTTCGTGCGGGGCGGGCTTCCCGGGGACCGTCTGCGCGTGCGCATCGTCGAGGCACGGGCCCGGTACGGGCGGGGTGTCATCGAGGAAGTGCTCGCCCCGGCCCCGGAGCGTGTCGAGCCGCCGTGCCCGTACTTCGGACGCTGCGGCGGCTGCCGGCTGCAGCACCTGGCGTACCCCGCCCAGCTCGCTTTCAAGGAGAAGCAGGTCCGCGACTGCCTGACCCGCCTCGGCGGCCTCGGCGACGCGTTCGAGATCCGCCCGATCCTGCCCGCGCCCGAGCCGTACGGCTACCGCAACAAGATGGAGTTCACCGTGACCCCGGGGCCCCTCGGGCCCAGCGTCGGGCTCCACGAGGCCGAGCGCTACGACGTCGTGCTCGACATCGAGCGCTGCCGGCTCCAGTCGGAGACGATGAACGGGCTCCTCGCGGCGTTCCGGGACGAGGCGCGCGCCCGCCGCCTCTCCGTGTGGGACCCCCCGACGGAGCAGGGGCTGCTGCGGTTCGTCACGCTCCGCGAGGGGCTCCACACGGGCGAGGCGATGGTGAACATCGTCGCCGGCGCGCCCGACGTCGAGACGCTCCAGCCGCTCGCCGAGCGGCTGCGGGCGCGGGTGCCCGCGACGGCGTCGGTCGTGCTCAACGTCAACGCGAAGAAGGCGGCGGTCGCCGTCGGCTCCGAGGAACACCAGCTGCTCGGCCGCGACCACATCACGGAGCGCCTCGGCGACGTGACGTTCCAGGTTTCGGCGAACTCGTTCTTCCAGACCAACACGCGCCAGGCCGAGCGGCTCTTCGCCATCGTCGCCGAGGCGTGCGAGCTCGACGGGTCGGAGACCGTGCTCGACCTTTACGCGGGCACCGGCGCGATCAGCCTCCTGCTCGCGCGCCGCGCGAGGCGCGTCATCGGCGTCGAGGTGGCGGGCGCCGCGGTCGCCGACGCCGTGCGGAACGCGCGCATCAACGGGATCGACAACTGCACCTTCCTCGACGGCGAGGTCCGCCACGTGCTGCCGGCGCTGATGCGCTCTGGCGTGCGCGCCGACGTGGTGGTCGCCGACCCGCCCCGAGCGGGCTTCCATCCGAAGGCGCTCGCGGCGCTCGCCGCGCTCGCGCCGGCCCGCCTCGTGTATGTCTCGTGCAACCCGTCCACGCTCGCCCGCGACGTGGGCGACCTGACGCGACAGGCCTACCGGCTGGAGTGGGTCCAGCCGGTGGACATGTTCCCGCAGACTCCCCACATCGAGGCGGTCGCCCGGCTCACGCGCCGCGCATGAGGATCTACCTCACCCGTCGCCTGCTGCAGTCGCTGATCGTCCTGCTCGGCGTGTCGTTCGTCGTGTTCGGGATCCTGTTCCTCACGGGCGACCCGGCGCTGGTTCTGCTGCCCCCCGAGTCGACGGTGGAGGACATCCAGAAGTTCCGCGAGGCGATGGGTTTCAACGACCCGTTCTTCGTCCAGTACGGCCGCTTCCTCGCCGGCGCGCTGCGCGGCGACTTCGGCCAGTCCATCCGCCACGGCGAGCCGGCGTTCCACCTCGTGGTCGAGCGCATGCCCGCCACGTTCCAGCTGGCGGGCGCCGCGCTGGCGGTCGCGCTCGCGCTCGCGATCCCGGCGGGCATCATCTCCGCCGTGCGGCGCAACACCGCGCTCGACTACGTGTCGACGGTCGTGGCGCTGCTCGGCCAGTCCATGCCGACGTTCTGGCTCGGCATCATGCTGATCCTCGTCTTCTCGGTCCAGCTCAACCTGCTGCCGTCGTCGGGACGGGGCAGCTTCGCGCATCTCGTCCTGCCCGCGATCACGCTGGGCCTGTTCACGACGGCCCGGATCACGCGGCTCACGCGCTCGGGCATGCTCGAGGTGCTGAATCAGGACTACATCCGGACCGCCCGGGCCAAGGGCGTCGGCGATCCGCCGGTGGTGTGGAAACACGCGCTCAAGAACGCCGCGATCCCGATCGTCACGATCGTGGGCATCGAGCTCGGCACGCTGCTCGGCGGGTCGGTCATCACCGAGACGATCTTCGCCTGGCCCGGCGTCGGGCGGCTGTCGGTCCAGGCGATCTACAACCGCGACTACCCGGTCGTGCAGGCGGCGGTGTTCCTGCTCGCGACGACCTTCGTCCTGGTCAACCTGTTCGTGGACATGGTCTACACGTACCTCGACCCGAGGATCCGCCTGCGATGAGCGTGCCGGCCGCGGCGGGTCGAGTCGTCCTCGCCGGCGCGCAGCCGCAGCGGCGCGAATGGGTGCACTTCGTCCGCCGCCTGGCGCGCCGTCGGGTCGCGCTCTTCGGCCTCGTCGTCGTCGCCGTGGTCGTGCTGGTCGCGCTGGCCGCCCCGCTGCTGACGCCCTTCGATCCGATCGAGCAGGACATCGCCGGCCGGCTGAAGGCGCCGGGGGTCCGCGACGCCGCGGGTCGCCCCCACCTCCTGGGCACCGACCACCTTGGGCGTGACATCCTCGCCCGGATCATCTTCGGCGCGCGTCCCGCGCTCCTCGTCGGCTTCGCCGCCGTGATGATCTCGGGAGTGATCGGGATGGCCGCGGGGCTGGTCTCCGGCTACTTCGGCGGCAAGACCGACGACGTCCTGATGCGGCTGGCCGACATCCAGCTCGCGTTTCCGTTCATTCTCCTGGCGATCGCGGTGATCGGCGTGCTCGGCCCGAGCCTCCAGACGATCATCATCGTGATCGGCGTGTCGAGCTGGGTCGTCTACGCGCGCATCGTGCGCGGCGCGGTCCTCACGCTCCGCGAGCGCGAGTTCGTGCAGGCGGCGCAGGCGCTGGGCGGCGGCGACGGCCGCGTCGTCTTCCGGCACATCCTGCCGAACGCCCTCACGCCGTGGCTTGTCGTCGCGACGCTGGACATGGCGCGCGTCATCGTCATCGAGTCGGCGCTGTCGTTCTTGGGCCTCGGCGTGCAGCCTCCGACGCCGACGTGGGGCGGAATGCTCGCCGACGGACGCGTCTACATCTCGACGGCGTGGTGGCTGGCGACCTTCCCGGGCCTCGCCATCCTCGTGACCGTGCTCGGCATCAACCTCTTCGGCGACGGCCTGCGCGACACGCTGGACCCGCGGCTGAAGGTCTAGTCACATGGGGGGGCCCCGACATGGCCCCCCATCCCCCCGACGCTCCGAGCGCCCATGCTCCGCCGTTGGCGCTCCTCGACAGCCCCGACAGGCCCTAGTGTCCTGTCTCTAACGCTTGTTTACAATGCTTGATCTTGCGCAAGATCGCGGCCACGGTCGCCGTCCAGATGAAGGGCCGCGGGTGTTTGTTGTGCTCACGCACGTAGGCCCGAATGGCGGCG
>JBOHQB010000504.1:0-3000 GCA_050731995.1 Candidatus Rokuibacteriota bacterium | reverse complement strand
GCCATGGCAGCGATGGCGGTGAGCGTCACCGCGATCTTCTTCAACTCGCTGTGGGGGCGGCCAAGGCTGTTCTTCGATGCCGTGCTCAGCGTCGGGCGCCCCGTCGGGACGGCACCGCCGCGAGCAGAGACACTCCTCGCCCGCGTGAAGTCGACGGCGCGTTCCACGCAAGGCGGCTCGGTATGACGGGGGCGGCGATCAGGGGGCTTCGCAATCCGTTTCGGAGCCGGACACGCGGGGTCGTCGTCGTCCTGCTCCTGGCGCTGGTGATGGGCTTCCTCGCGCTCATGGTGCAGGCGGCGGTGGCCAGCCGCGAGCAGATCGGGCGGCTCGACGCGCGGGTCCGCACGCTCGTCGAGCTGCGGGAAGCGGGCGCCTTCGGCACGGGCGGCTTCGGTGGGGACAAGCCGGTCGGTGAGCACGATTTCACCGTCGACACGCTCGAGCGCGTGCGCCGCATTCCGAGCGCGAAGCACCTGGCCCGGGTCGACGAGTACGTGTACACACCGCAAGTCGACCCGTCTCGCGGCAACGCTTATGCCATGATCATCGGGCTGCGTCCGGGAGCGAGCATGCGGGCCATCGGTGAGGTCGACTACGAGAACGCTCGCATCGTCGCCGGCCGCGGGCTCACGCCGGCCGACGCAGCGTCGCAGGTGGCCGTGGTGGGGCGGCTCTACGCGCGGCAGCGGCTGTCGATCGACGGGGCGTCGGACCAATCGCTCGCAGGCAAACAGATCGTGCTGAACGGCCAACCCTTCGCGGTCGTCGGCATCTACACCACCGCGAACGACTTTGGCGACAACCACGTGTTTATCCCAATCGACGCATTCCGGGCGACGTTCAAGCCGGGCCGAAAGCTCACCAAGATCTTCGTCACCGTCGATTCCGTGGCACACGTCGAGCGCGTGGCGGCCGAGCTGAAGGACCGCGCGCGGTTCCCGGAGGTCGACGTGGTGACGGCGCCCGAAGCCGTGTCCACGGCCCGGACGACGCTCGGGAGCCTCGCGATGGCGAGCGCGTACGGGGCTACGTTGCTCTTCGCTATCGGCGCGGTGCTCATCGTCTTCGTCATGGTTCTGAGCACGCGCGAGCGGGTTCGCGAGATCGGGACGCTGAAAGCGATCGGCGCCGGAAACCGTGAAGTGGTCGTGCAGTTCCTGGCGGAGGCCGCGGCCGTGAGCGGGCTCGGCGGAGTCGGCGCGCTCGTGGTCGCCGCCCTGGCGGCCCGGCTCTTCCAGGAGGTCTTTGGCTTGCCGGTCGTGTTCGACGCGCGGGTCTTCTTCATCATTCTCGTGGGATCTCTCGTGTTCGCCGGACTCGGCAGCCTGTATCCCGTCATCCGAGGGATCCGGCTGAGCCCGGTGGAAGCGATGCGGAGCGCGTAAATGGGCATGGCGCGTTTCGGGCTCCGGAATCTCGGACGCAGCAAGGTCCGCCTGGCCGTCGTCGCGTTACTGATCGGTGGGCCGTTCTTCCTCCTGCTCGCCATGCAACAGATCGGCGAGGCGGTCCAACACCAGACGGCACTGCTCAAGCGCACGGTGGACAACACGCTCCAACTGCGTGCCCGCGGCTCGATGGGCCACGTCAACATGGTCGGCAGTTCCGACGTGCTGCCCGGCAACGTGCTCGAGAAAGTAGAGACGGTCGAGCACGTCGCTCGCGTCGAACCCTATCTGCTCGCTATGAGCCCCACCGGGGGCCACAATTTCGCGATGCACGTCGGGGTCAACCCCGGTGACACGCTGCGGCTGGAATCCCACGGCGAGGCCGGCAACCCGCGGATTATCGCCGGGCGGGCCCTCATGCCGGATGACCGCGGAAAGGACGTCGGCGTCATCGGTCAGGGCTACGCGCGCTTCCTCGGGATTACGCCCGAGAGTCTCGACCGCGCGACCCTGACGATCGACACCACCCGCACCCATCCGGCCATCTTCGCCCTGAACCGGCCGAAGCGGACGCTGCGGATAGCCGGGATCTACGCGAGCGGCTACGTCTTCGGCGACATGCAGGTCTTCATGCCGCTCGACACGTTCCGCGAGATCTACGGCGTGCCGTCGGCGATCTCGTGGCTGTACGTCTCGGTCGATTCGGCCGACCACCTGCCGGCCGTCGAGCGGACGCTGCGGACGCTGGTCGGCGATGTCGCGGACATCATCGCGCCGATCTCGGCGGCGGAGTTCGAGCAGACGACGACCCGCACGGTCACGCGGCTCACACGGTGGGGCGTCGCCTTGAGCGCAGCTCTCATGGTCATCGTGGTGTTCTTCGTCATGCTGCTGATCATACGCGAGCGGGCCTGGGAAATCGGAACGCTGAAGGCGATCGGCGCCGGGAATGGCGGGATCGTCCTAAGCTTCATGACGGAAGCCCTCGCACTCTGTGCGGTCGGCGCCGTCCTGGGCACCGTCCTGTTTCTCGCCTGGGGCGGGCCGCTCGCCCGACGAGTCTTTGCCGTCGGTATGGCGCCGTTTTTGCCTGCGCATTACAAGGATTCGTTCGGAGCGACATTGTCCGTGTCTTCGACGCTCGGTCCGACGGCGATCGGCTTCCTGATCGCCGTCCTCGTTGTCGTTGCGGCCGCCGGGAGCGCCTATGCGCTGCGGCAGATCGTGCGGCTGTCACCGCTGGAGGCCCTCCGGAATGAATGACAGTGGACTGATTCGTCTCCGAGGCATCACGAAGCAGTACAGGAAGGGCCGCGACTCGGTCCGCGCGCTCGATGGAATCGATCTCGGCATCGCCCAGAAGGGCATGGTCGCGATCGTGGGGCCGAGCGGCAGTGGCAAGTCGTCACTCCTGCACGTCATCGGCGCGATGGACCGACCGACGTCCGGGGACGTCATCGTCGCCGGTCAGCCATTGAACGCGCTCTCCGAGGATGCCTTGACGCGGTTTCGCCGCCAGACGGTGGGCTTCGTGTTTCAGAGCTTCAACCTGATTCCGAATCTCAGCGCGCTCGAGAACGTCACGCTGCCGATGGAGTTCAACGGCGTG
>JBOHQB010000503.1:0-5310 GCA_050731995.1 Candidatus Rokuibacteriota bacterium | reverse complement strand
CGGCCGGGGAGTCGCTCGACACGTCGTACGTCGCCGTCGTGGACGGCGCGGGCAACGGGTTCTCGTCCACGCCGAGCGACCCCAACGTGGACTCGCCCGTCGTGTCGGGTGTGGGCTGCGTGGTCTCGCCGCGCGGCTCTCAGGGCTGGCTCGACCCCGCGCACGCCTCGTGCGTCGCACCCGGCAAGCGGCCGCGACTCACGCCGGCGCCGGCGATGGCGCTCCGGGACGGGAAGGTTTTCATGCCCTTCGGCACGCCGGGGGGCGACGTGCAGCAGCAGGCGATGCTGCAGGTGTTCCTGGGCATGACGGTCTTCGGCGTGCCGTTGCAGGAGGCCGTCGAAGCCCCGCGGCTGGCGACGCGCTCGTTCCCCGACTCCTTCTGGCCGCACGTCTACACTCCCGGCAAGGTCGAGGCGGAGCGGAGGCTCGTCCGCGAGACGCGCGAGGCGCTGCGCGGCCTCGGCCACGACGTCACCGACTGGCCCGAGTGGGAGTGGCGGGCGGGGGCGGTCTGCGCGGTGCAAGTGGCCGCCGACGGCACGCGCTGGGCCGGCGCCGACCCGCGCCGCGGCGCGCACGCGATCGCCTTCTAGCGTCGCGGGCGTCGAGGCGGGCATGAGCCGCTCGGCGTGCGCGCTCCTCGTCGCCCTGCTGTTCGCCGCCTCGCCGTCCGTTGCGCGCGCCCAGGTGTTCTTCGCCTCGGAGCCGCATCCGAAGTTCGCGATCGGGCCGCTCGTCATCGTCGCCACCGTCCGTCCCGACCTCGGGCCGATCAGCGTGAGGCTGCTCTGGTCGGTCGTGCGGCTCCCGGGCGATCGCAGCGGCGGCGAGATCAAACAGGACCTGTACTTGCTCTGGCCCGGCGAGATCGCCGGCGGCGCGGCGGCCGGCGCGGCGGAGCCGACGATGGCCCGCTACGTCGAGGACCGCGGCTTCATCATTCTCGGCTCCGGCGTGATCCCGCTCCGTCGTCGCGACCGGGCGAAGCTGGGCACGACGCTGGAGAGCGACCTCACCGGCGTCGCCGCGCCGTTCATCATGTTCTACAAGCGCGGTACGCAGCCGAGTCAGGCGGGCGTCGGGACGTGGATCAAGATCCCGTGGGCGCCGGTGTTCAACGACCCGACGGCGCTGATGCACCTCCAACTCTCGACAAAGGACCTGATCACGCCGAAGCCGGCCTCCTGGTGGGAGGAGCTGTTCCTCGGCCGCCGCAATGTCCTCACGGTGAGCGCCGGCTCGGTCGGCTCCCTCGCCCTCTACTCGATGTACTTCGAGCAGCGCGATCGCGTCGTGCCGCTCGCGCGCGACTTCTCGACGATCGTCGCGTCCTTCGCCGACGCCGAGCACCTGCGCATCGAGGAGATCAGCCCGTCCGCGGCGACGCGTCGGCCCAGCCGGGTCGTGGCCGGCGCCGAGACCGTCGCGCTGCCCCTGGTTCCCACCGAGGGCGTCGTGCCGCAGGTGTTGAAGGTGCAGTTCAGCTACTTCGCCGGGCGCATCGCGTGGCGCCCGATCCTCGTCTCGGCGCTGCTGCTCCTCCTCGGCAACATCACCGGCCTGCTGATCTTCTCCGGCCAGATGTCGGGTGTCCTCCGCCGGCGCTTCCACGTGGCGGGCCGCCAGGGCGACCGGCGCGAGAGCGGCGCCGTCCTGTCACCCGAGACGCTCGCGCGGATCACGCCGGGCGAGACCACGCTGGACGAGGTCGTTGGGCTCTGCGGCCCGCCGAGCGAGGATCACGAGCACCGGCGTCCCGCGGGGCGCCGCACCCTCGTCTATCGCGGGACGCGCGCGGTCCCGCACCGGCGCTTCAGCCTCGGCCGGCTCGCTGCGGTGAGCCACTGGACGCTCGAGCACCACGAGGTGGAGATCGACGTGGACGGCAACTGGGTCCACGACCTCCGCTGGCAGGTGCGCAAGGCTCGCCAGGAGTAGCACCTACAAGCGGCGCCGCCTGTCTGCTCGCACCGGCTATAGTCGAAGCGCCGGGATATGAGCGCCTTCCCTTATCTGGTGACGCATCGCGCCAGTCTGGGCGCGGCGGCGGTCCTCGCCGCGCTCGCGCTGCTCGCCTGCGCGGTCCCGTCGACCGCGCAGCCGGGCGTGGCCGAGCGCCCGACGTATCAGATGGGCGACCGGTGGTTCCGGAGCGACGGGACGTACGTGCTGACGCGCATCGACAAGGGTGTCTACACCTTTGCGGCCGGCCCGGGCAACGAGATCCGGCTGACGCAGAACCTCGAGATCTACAACGTCCTCCGCGATCGGCGCCTCGAGTTCAAGATCGAGCCGGGGCTCCGGATGCGCTGGCCCCTCGAGGTGGGGCGGCTGCAACGGTACCGCGTGGACTGGGGTGGCCCGCTGCCGAGGCCCATCCTCAACTTCAACGGCGCGGTCGACATCACCTCGATGGTCCAGCCGCTCGCCGACGTCACCGTGCCGGCGGGCACCTTCAAGGCGCACCGGATCTCCTACGCGTTCGAGGCGATGACGGCCGACGGCGGCCGGCGATTTGCCGACGTCGACCTCTGGTATGCGCCCGACGCCAGGCGGCTCGTCAAGGGGGCCTCCGAGCACCTCGCAGGGCTCAACTTCGAGCTGACGGCGCTCGACGACCGGCCGCCGCCCGTCGTCGCCGCACCCGCGCCGCGGACCACGCCGGCTCAGACGCTCACGCCGCCCGCCGCGACGGGCCCACAGGACGCCGAGGGGCCGAAGATCACGATCAACTATCCGGCCGAAGGCGCCAGGCTGGATCGAAGCGAGATCGAGATCCTCGGCTCTGTCACCGACAACGTCGCGGTGGACCGCGTGCTGGTCAGCGTCAACGGCAGGATGGTCACGATGTCGTCCGACCAGGCGATGAGCCCTCGAGGTCATTCGATCCGGACCACGGTGGCGCTGCGACCCGGCGAGAACGTCATCGAGGTCAGCGCGGTCGACAAGGCCGGCAACATGTCGCAGGTCGTGCGTTCGGTGACGCTCACGACCACGACGGCGGAGGCGGTCGCGCCACAGCAGCCTGCGCCGTCGGCGCCGTTGAAGCGCGACCAGTGGGCGGTCGTGATCGGCGTTAGCAACTACGACAACGCCTCGATTCCGCGACTCAAATACTCGGTCTCCGACGCTGATGCCTTCTATCGGACGCTCATCGGTTCGATGGACCTCAAGAAGGAAAACGTGATCCTTCTGACCGACCGCGCGGATAAGAAGCCCACGCTCAAGAACATCAAGTGGGCGCTCGGCACCTTCCTGTCGCGCGCGGCCCAGAAGAACGACACCGTCTACGTCTTCTTCGCCGGACACGGCGCGCCGGAAGCCGATCCGCGCGGAATCGAGCGCGACGGGCTGTCGAAGTATCTGATTCCCCAGGACGCCGACCCCGACGACCTCTACTCCACCGCGCTGGCGATGGACGAGATCCAGACCATCTTCAGCCGGATCGAGGCCGACCGCATCGTGGTGTTCCTCGACGCGTGCTATTCGGGCGCGGGCGGCGGGCGGACGTTCGCGGCGAAGAGCACGCGCGCGGGCACGGTGGACGACCAGTTCCTCGATCGGCTGGCGCGCACCAGGGGGCGGGCGATCGTCACCGCATCACGCACGAACGAAGTCTCGTTCGAGCTGGCGGAGCTCGGTCACGGGATCTTCACCTACTACCTGATCGAGGGGCTCCAGGGGAAGGCGGACCTCAATCGAGACGGGATCGTGACTCTGCCGGAGTTGTACCAGTACCTCGAGGAGCAGGTGACAAAAAGGTCGCGCGCGGTCGGCGGCAACCAGCACCCGGTGATGAAGGGCGAGATGGAGGGCGTGTTGCCGCTGACGAGGGTCCGGCCGTAGCGACGGCTACGACGTCGCGGGCGCTGGCGTCATCGGCCGCGCCGCGATCGGCTCCTCGCGGATCAGCAGTGTCAGCCCCGCCGCGAGGAATCCCATGACTGCCGCGGAGACGAAGGCGCTCGAGTACGAGCCCGTCCACTCGAAGAGCCAGCCCGCGAGCGCCGCGCCGAGCGCCGAGCCGACCTGGTGCGAGAAGAAGATCCAGCCCGACAGCTCTCCGACCGAGTACCGCCCGAAGATATTCGCGGTGAGCGCCGTCGTCGGCGGGACGGTCGAGATGTAGTTGAGGCCGAAGATCGCCGCCCACAGGTGGAGCGAGGGCACGTCCCAGACGTAGAGCAGGAAGATCAGCGACGCGGCGCGGAGGAAGTAGTAGGTCGCGAGCGGCCCGCGCCGGCCGAAGCGGTCGCAGAGCCAGCCGGATCCGATCGTGCCCACGATGTTCATCGCGCCCATCACGCCGAGCGCCGACGCCGCCTGGAGCGGCGTGAAGTTGTGCTCGAGCGCGTGCGGCATGAAGTGGGTGAGCACCATGCCGTTCGAGGTGTAGCCGCAGACGAAGAAGGTCGACATGAGGAGCCAGAAATTGGCCGTCTGCGCGGCCTCGGTGAGTGACACGCGTCCGGCCTGCTGCGCGGCGGCGGCCTGCGCCGCCGTCTGCGCCGGACCGCTCGCGCCGTACGGACGAAGTCCCTCGTCCTCGGGGTTGTTTCGGACGAGCTTGAGCGCGACCGGCAGGATCAGGACCAGGAGGCCGAGGCCCAGCCAGAAGAAGCTGTGACGCCAGCCGTAGTAGATCGTGAGCACCGCCGCGAGCGGGATCACGACCATCTGGCCCGCGGACATGCCGCCCGCCGCGATGCCGATCGCGAGCCCCCGCCGCGCCTCGAACCAGCGTGCGGCGAGCGCGGCGCCGGTGGTCATCCCCATGCCGCCGGCGCCGAGCGCCATGAAGACACCGACCGTGAGATAGACCTGCCAGAGCGAGGTGACCTGCGCCGCGCCGATCGAGCCGAGACCCAGCACGACGATCGCGCTGATGGTCAATTGCCGGGGCCCCCAGCGGTCGGCGAGCCGGCCGACGACGGGCGCCGCGGCCCCGAGCAGGAGCAGGGAGAGGGCGGCTGCGCCCGAGAGCGCGCCCCGGCCCCAGCCGAATTCCGCTTCCATCGGCTTGATGTAGACGCCGAAGACGGAGCGTAGCCCCGAGCCGGCGAGCGTGCAGAGCGTCAGGGCGCCGAGGACGATCCAGGCGGGGTGGAGCCGGCGGGGAGCGATCACGAGCGTTGTGATGATACCGCGGAAGCGCGCGATTCTGGAGACAGGGGGGCCCGGGCCGGGGGCGACTAAGGAAATCCGTTGGCCCTAGCGTTGTCGAAGGCGCGCGGCGCTCGCCGTGCCGGTGCGTAAGGTCTACTCGCGGATTTCCGGGTCGGGCCCGGCCCGGGCCCCCCGGTCTCC
>JBOHQB010000502.1:0-4338 GCA_050731995.1 Candidatus Rokuibacteriota bacterium | reverse complement strand
GTCGGTGAGGGCCCGCAGCGCCTCCTCGCGCGTCGGGCCCTCGGCCGAGGCGGGCGCGGCCGCGGCGGCGACGGCGCCGAGGAGGACGAGCGCGACGCGAGCGGCGGACACGGGGCCCATCATGCCTGAGCGGTGAGCGCGAGAAAAGCCGCTTCGTCGAGGACCGCGACGCCCAGCCGGCGCGCGTCGTCCGCCTTGCTTCCCGGCGCCTCGCCGACCACCACGTAGTCCGTCTTCTTCGACACCGAGCCGACCACGCGCCCGCCCGATCTCAGGATCCGGTCCCGCACGGCGTCGCGCGTGAGCGAGGCGAGGGTGCCGGTCAGCACGAACGTCTTGCCCGCGAGCGGCTTCGGGCCCTGGACGGCGCCCGCCTCGGTGATGACGACGCCCGCGCCGGCCAGCCGCTCGAGCATCGCGCGGTTGGCCGGGTCGGCGAAGAAGCGGACGACGGAGCGCGCGATCTCCGGGCCGATGCCGTGGACCTCGGCGAGCTCCGCCTCGGTGGCGGCGGCGAGGTGCGGGAGCGCGCCGAAGCGGAGCGCCAGGAGCTGCGCCGCCCGCTCGCCGACCAGCCGGATCCCCAGCGCGTTGAGCAGCCGGGCCAGGCCTCGGCCTTTCGAGCCCGCGATGGCGGCGGCGAGGTTCTGCGCCGACTTCTCGGCGAAGCGGTCGAGCAAGGCGAGCGTCTCGGGGGTGAGCGCGTAGAGGTCGGCGAAGTCGCGGACGAGGCCGCGGTCCACCAGCTGCTCGATCGCGGCGTCGCCCAGGTGCTCGATGTCCATCGCCCGGCGCGAGCCGAAGTGACGGATCCGCTCTTTGAGCTGGGCGGGGCAGACCGCGTTGCCGCACCGCCAGTGGGCCTCGCCCTCCGGCCGCGCGGCGGGTCCGCCGCACGCCGGGCAGCGGTCGGGAAAGACGAACGGCACGGCGTCGGGCGGGCGCTTGCCGACGATCACCTGGACGACGTACGGGATCACGTCGCCGGCACGCTCGATCAGGACCGTGTCGCCGACACGGACGTCCTTGCACCGCACCTCGTCCTCGTTGTGCAGGCTGACGTTGCTGATGACGACGCCGGCGAGCGGCACCGGCACGAGCTTCGCCACGGGCGTCAGCGCGCCCGTCTTGCCCACGTTGACCTCGATCGCCTGCACGATCGTCGTGGCCTGGCGCGCGGCAAACTTGAAGGCGATCGCCCAGCGGGGGTGGTGGCTCGTCGCGCCGAGCCGCCGCTGCTGCTCGAGCGAGTCCACCTTCACGACCACGCCGTCGGCGTCGTAGCCGAGTGCGTCCCGGTCGGCCTCGAGACCGGCGCAGTCGGCGAGGACCTCGTCGATCGATCCGCGCACGGCCGACCTCGGATTCGTGCGGAAGCCGGCGCCGCGCAGCGCCTCGAGCGTCTCCGCGTGCGTGGCGAAGGCGGCGCCGGGCGCCCAGGAGAGGTGATAGAGGAAGGCGTCCAGCGGGCGGCGCGCGGTGACGGCCGCATCCTTTTGCCTGATTGCGCCCGCGGCGGCGTTGCGCGGGTTGGCGAAGGTCGCCTCGCCGGCGCCCTCGAGCGCCCGGTTGAGCCGGTCGAACTCCGCGCGGGGCATGTACACCTCGCCGCGCACCTCGACGTCCGCCAGCGCCGCGAGCGGGCCGCGGAGCACCATCGGCAGGCTCCTGATCGTGCGGAGGTTCTGCGTGACCTCCTCGCCGACGCGTCCGTCGCCGCGCGTAGCGCCGCGCACGAAGCGGCCGCGCTCGTAGAGCAGCGCGACGCCGAGGCCGTCGATCTTGGGCTCGCACACGAACGCGACCTCGGCGCCCGACAGGCCGCGGCGGACGCGCGCCTCGAACTCCCGCAGCTCGTCCGGCGCCGTCGCGTTGTCCAGCGAGAGCATGACGCCGCGGTGCTCGACGGACCGGAAGGCGTCCACCGGCCGCCCGGCGACGCGCTGGGTCGGACTGTCGTCGGTGACGAGCTCGGGGAACTCCGCCTCGAGGGCACGGAGCTCGCGCAGGAGGGCGTCGTACTCGGTGTCGGAGACCTCGGGCCGCGCCTCGACGTAGTAGAGATAGTCGTGGCGATGGATCCGCTCGCGCAGCTCGGCGATGCGCTGCGCGGCGCCGGCGCGCGTCATCGGCCCCAGAGTAGCACGCGGGCTCGATTGCGCGCCGTCGGGGGCCGACGCTATACTCGACGGCGATGCGCAAGGCGGCCGGAGCCTCCACGACGGCGTCCGTGCAGGACTACCTCGCGGCGATCTACGATCTCGCGGGCAGCGGCGCGCCCGTCATCGGCGCCCGGCTGGCCAAGCACATGGGGATCTCGGCGCCCGCGGTCACCGAGGCGATCCAGCGGGTGACGCGCGGCGGGTACGTGCGGGTCGGGCCGGGGAAGACGCTCAGCCTCACGCCGAAGGGCAAGGAGATCGCCGAGGTGATGGCGCGACGCCACCGACTGCTCGAGCGGTGGCTGACCGACACGCTCGGGCTCAACTGGACCGACGCGCACGAGGAGGCGCACCGCCTCGAGCACGCCCTCTCACCGCGTGTCGAGGACCGGCTCGCCGAGCTGCTCGGCATGCCGTCGACCTGCCCGCACGGCAATCCGATCCCCGGCATGCCCCGCGGGCCGCGCGTCGAGCCGTTCCCGCTCGCGCAGGCGCGGGAGGGCAGCACCGTCGTGGTCGAGCGGATCACCGAGGAGGCGGAGGCGGACAAGAAGCTGCTCGAGCACCTCTGGCGGAACGATGTTCGGCCCGGGCGCCGGCTCACGATCGTCGAGGTCGCGCCGTGGGCGGGAACGATCACCGCCGCGCACGACGACCGGACGATCGCGCTCGGTCTGCCGGCGGCCGCGAAGATCTGGGTCTACCGGCCGGCCGAAACGAGCTGAGGCGCGCAGACGATGCGGATGATCTTCTGGGTCGTGGTGGCGATCGGGCTGTGCTGGGCCTTCTACGCGGGCGCGATGTCGGTCTGGCAGTACTTCCAGGTTTCGTGGAGCGTGGACGAGGCGTTCGAGCAGCGCAGCGTCGGCCAGTCGTACGACACGCGCCTGGTCAGGGATCACATCCTCCGAGTCACCAACGAGGCGGACGTCCCGCTCACCGAGCGCGACGTGAACGTCCAGCTGGTGGGAGACCAGGTCGTGGTGGAGGTCGTCTGGTCGTTTCCCGTTCTGACCTTCAAGGGCGAGGTGGTCCTGGCCGTGCCCCTGTCGGTGAAACGGCAGCGCGGGCAGGGAGAGATGAAGGTGACGCCCTACCGTTAGCGCCGCGCCTGCGCGATCAGCTTCTGCACCTTGTCCCGGTCCTCGCCCGGCGGCACCACCGCGACGAACCGCTCCCACGACTTGATCGCTCCCGTCTGATCCTTCTTGACTTCCAGCAGCACGTGGCCGCGATAGAGGAGCGCCGGCGGATAGTCCGGCTGGATGGCGAGTGCCTTGTCGAACATCTCGAGCGCCTGGTCGGCGTGCTGCGGGCCGGCGCCCGTCACCATGACGAGCCCGAGATGGGTCAGCGCGTCCACGTTCTTCGGATCGCGCTTGAGCACGGCCTGGTAGGCGGAGACCGCCTCGTTGAGGCGCCCATCGAAGAGGCTCTGGCGGGCGGCCTGGAGCATGCCCTGGAGCATCTCCGGCGTGACCGGTCCCCGCGGCGCGTTGGCCATGCTCGGGGCGTCACCCATCCCGGGCATGCCCGGGCCGGCCATGCCCGGCCCACCCTGGCTCCGGTCGGGCTCCGTGTAGCGCACGACGAGAACGCCGAGGACGACTCCGAAGAAGACCAGCGTCGCCGCCGACCCTACCAGCGCCAGCGGGTGACGCCACGGCGAGCGTGACCTGGCGAGGGAGGCCTCGGACGGTGGGACGGGCGCGCGCGGCTCGCCCAGGCGATCCAACTCGGTGATGATCGCCGCTGCCTCGCCTTCGTAGCGCGCGCGGAGCTCCGCGTAGTCGGGGTCGGACACGTGGCCGGCGCCGTGCTCGAACTCGAGCTCGCGGAGCGCCCGGAGCACCACCCCCTTGTCCTCCCGCAGCCCCTCGCGCGCGTCGGGCGCCAGCGGCAGGAGCGGCGTGCCGTCGTTACCGCGCCGGAAAATGGGCCAGAGGATCCACGCGAGCGCGGGAACGCCGAGGATGAGGACGATGACGAGTGTCACTCCTGCTCCATCTCGCGGCGGATCCGCTCGCTCATCGCGCGATCCACCGGCGACGGCGGCCCCGGCCGCCGGCGCGTCCAGCGGCGGACCTGCACGACGACGACCGCCAGACCGACGAGCACGGCAAAGGCCGGGAAGAGCCACACGAGGAGGTTGAAGCCGTGGGGCCGGGGTGAGAGG
>JBOHQB010000501.1:0-3655 GCA_050731995.1 Candidatus Rokuibacteriota bacterium | reverse complement strand
AGCGTCGCCAGCGCCGCGTCGATCACCCCCGAGGCGACCCCGCGCGCCCGCAGCTCGGCGCGTAGCCGCGCGGCGCCGTACCCGCGCGCGGCGCGCGTCGTCACCCAGTGGCTGGCGAAGGCCGCGTCGTCCACGAAGCCGCGCGCCTCGAGATCGGCGACGACCTCGTCGGCGACCTCGGCGGGAGCGCCGCGGCGGCGCAGCCGGGCGGCCAGATCGGCGCGCGTCCAGGCGTGGCGGGAGAGAAGGTCGCCGGCGGCGAGGCGCGCGGCGCGGGTGTCGAGGACGCGCCCGGGTCCGACGATGGGGCTACTGCTTCAGCGCGACCGGCGGCCGGAGGCCCAGAACCTCGCGGACCTTGGCCTCGAGGTCGGCGAGCGCCGCCGGATTCTCGAGAAGCCACTTGCGCGCGTTGTCGCGCCCCTGGCCGATCCGCTCGGTCTTGTACGAGTACCAGGTGCCGGACTTCTCGACGATCGCGTGCTCGACGGCGGCGTCCAGCACGGTGCCGGCCTTGGAGATCCCCTCGCCGTAGAAGACGTCGAACTCGGCCTCGCGGAAGGGCGGCGCGAGCTTGTTCTTCACGACCTTGACCTTCGTGCGGACGCCGATGGACTCCGTGCCCACCTTGATCGCGTCCTGGCGCCGTACGTCGAGCCGCACCGACGCATAGAACTTCAGCGCGCGCCCGCCCGACGTGGTTTCGGGCGAATTGTGGACGACCACGCCGTCGGCGAGATAGGTGTGGTTGCCCTCGATCTCGAGGTCGAACCGGTGAGTGTGGTCCGTCGCAGGCTTAACGTACCGCTTCTCAATCGGAACAGGAACAACCCGGACAATACGCCGATCCTCGAGACGCGCCTCGCCAACGAGCTCTGGACGCCAAGCGAAGTGCCCCCTGCACGAGGGATGCAGCTTGTAGTCGACAGCGGGATGGAGATACGGGGCGATAAGGGCGTGCAGTCTGGAAGACTGAGCCGAAGTGAACCAGAAACCGCGACCATCATCCCGCGGCTTCCCGACGCCGAGTCGCTCCAGCGTGGTCCCAACGGCAGACCGCGCTTCACCCTTCAGAGATGTGTTGTACAGAACGGCCTTCCCCTTGCCCCAGCGCGCGTAGGAACCCATGAAGGAGCCGTCGTCGCCATACCATACCGCGAGGCCCCGCAGATCAAGCCGGTCAAGTATCGTCCGTGTCGCGACACGGTTTCCATCGCTGTCGTACAGCGCAGCGTGCAGATCGGCAAGAGCGGGCATCGTGAGCGTACTGAAGCCGACTCCGTTGCCTACTCGCCCTATTGGGCGCGCGTACGGCGCCAGCATCTGATGCTTCCACGCGAGATAGTCTTTCTGAGCCGGGCTATGCGCCACGCGGAAGTGCGCTGCATACCCACCAACCATTCTCAGCGAGCCATCGCCAAGAGAGCCGCCGAGAAGAACCTGGTACTGGTCGGGCGTCAGAGAGTAATCAGGCATGCAGAACAGGACCTCGTCGCCGACCCGCAACTCGCCTGCCGGTACCTCGCCACGAGGCGTGAAGATCATATGGTTAGGCGTCACGGCGAAAGAGCGCTGCCGCGCGGGACCGCCCCTGACTCTGAACTGGATGAACTCGTCGGTCCGACCGTTGTCGAACCAGTTGATCACCCTCTTTGGTTCGATCTTGCCGGTCGTGGGATCGTATGACAGGACTTCGACGGGCAGTCGTCGGCGAACAATTCGGCCGATGCGCTCCCTCGAGCCGTCCGCGAGAACCACCCGCGTGTGAAAATGCAGACACCCAAACATTACCCCTATCTTCTCGCGGATCTGGTTGATGAAGATCACGACGGCACCCGAGCGCGAGATGGCCGCGGTGAGCTTGCGGAGCGCCTGCGACATGAGCCGCGCCTGGAGCCCCGGCAGGGAGTCGCCCATGTCACCGTCGAGCTCGGCGCGCGGCACGAGGGCGGCGACCGAATCGATGACGATCACGTCCACGGCATTGGAGCGGACGAGGGTCTCGGTGATCTCGAGGGCCTGCTCGCCCGTGTCCGGCTGCGAGATGAGCAGCTCGTCGATGTTGACCCCGAGCTTCCGGGCGTAGATGGGGTCGAGCGCGTGCTCGGCGTCGATGAAGGCGGCGATGCCGCCCAGCGCCTGCGCCTCTGCGACCACGTGGAGCGCCAGCGTCGTCTTGCCCGAGGACTCCGGCCCGTAGATCTCGGAGACGCGCCCGCGCGGCAGACCACCGATGCCGAGCGCCGCGTCGAGGGACAGCGCCCCCGTCGGAATGACCGCGATCTCCTCGAGCGGGCCGCCGGCGCCCAGCCGCATGACCGAGCCCTTGCCGAACTGCCGCTCGATCTGGGAAATGGCGAGTTCCAGCGCCTGCCGGCGGTCGCTCTTGGCTTCGTTCTTGGCTTCAGTCTTGGCTTCAGCCATGCGTGGCTCCTTTGGTCCGTCCGTTCAGAGTGCGCCGCTCGGTTCGCGGGCGGATGCTACCCGCATTCTAGGAGTCGCTCCCGGGAACCGTCAATGTCCAGAATCATTCACACGGCGCTCGCGGCCGGACCGTCACTCCGCGCGCTTGACCTGATAGCCCTTGCGCTCCATGCAGCGCTTGAGGACCTCCGGGTCGGCCCGTTGGGCGCGCGACATGCCGAAGCTCGAGGGCCGGTCGGCCTCGCGCTGGCACTGGGCGAAGTCCTGGTCGAAGCGCGCCGGGCTCACGCCGGGCTTGTCGTAGGTCCAGTCGCCCGCGCCGGAGCACCCGGCCGTGAGCAGCAGCGCGAGGGCCGCCGGCGGGCCCAGGGATCGAAGCGCCATCGAGTCCATCTTATCGGGCTCCGCAACCCGCGGGCTCGGCGATCATCCGAGCGCGAGGGCCGCGAGCTCGGTGTAACGCGCCCCCGCCGGAGAGAGGTGGCTCCGCATCAGCGACACGGCGCCGACGCGCAGCCCCCCGAAGTCGCGCTCACCCGCCTGCGCCAGCGCGTCGGCGAGCGCGGGGTTGCGGCGCGGCGTCCGCACGCGCCCGAGCGTCACGTGCGACGCGAACGGGCGCTCCTCGCGGGGAAAGCCGAGCGCGTCGAGCGCCGCGCTCACCCGGGCCGCGAGGGCGGCCGCGGCCTTAGCACCCGGCCCGGCCCCGACCCACAGCACGCGAGGACGGGCGGGCGTCGGAAAGGCGCCCAGGCCGCGCAGCGCGAGATCGAACGCCGGCACCTCGGCCGCGGACCGGAGCGCGTCCGCGATGGCCGGGACTCGTGCCTCATCGACCTGGCCGAGGAACCTGAGCGTGAGGTGGAGGTTCGGCTCGGCCACCCACGCGACGTCGGCCGCGACGCGGCCGAGCGCGCGCGCTTCGGCACCGAGCCGCGCGCGGATCTCGTCGGGCAGCAGGATCGCGACGAACGCCCGGACGTCGCCTATTGCGGCGGGTCCAGGAGCCGGATCAGGTTGACGAGTGACTCCCGGCGCGCCGGGTCGCGCTCGAGGGCGAGCGCGGCGCGGAGATCGGCGAGGGCGCCCGCGTGGTCGCCCGCGAGCTCGCGATTGAGCGCGCGCGTGCCGAGCTCGCGCGCATCGAGCGCCGGCGAGGGCGGTGGAGCGGGTGGCGCGGCGACCACCGCCGGCGGCGGCGCCGGAGGCGGCGCGGGGACCGTGAGGGCAG
>JBOHQB010000500.1:0-12435 GCA_050731995.1 Candidatus Rokuibacteriota bacterium | reverse complement strand
CCTTTAGTCCCCTCGGCCCCCGTGAACTTGACGGAAGCTGGCACCTCGGACACCGACCGCCCCAGGAGCCATAGGCACAGCTCATCGATTGCTGGTACAGCGGCCCGCTCCAGCCGGCTGTTAGCCGACTGGCTTGTCGCAGTTGGCATGCGCGCGACGTGCGGAACCACACAACGAGCCCATGTGGGACGCGTATCGCCGCCGGACCTCCTACCGCCCGGTCCATGGCGGGGCAGGGAATCTCGGCTTGCCGGTCGCCGCCTCGTCCGGCCACACCACCACCGCTCTGCCATCCTGCCACTGGACCGTGATCGCCTTGTGACTGATCTGGTAGCCCCGCTCATCGACCGAGAAATCACCGAAGACGGTCTTGGTCTTGAGCTTCAGGAGTTCTCCTCGGACGAGATCCGAGTCCAGGCTGCCGGCCCGTCTCACCGCGTCCACGAAGAGCTGGCAGCCGGCGTAGGACGATGCAGAGTTTGAGGAAGGGGCGCGTGTGAACTCCTTCTGATAGGCCGCGACGAACTCTCGGTTCCCAGGATAAGGAAGGCCCGGGTCCCAGTAGGAGCCGGCGTAGACGAACTCTGCCGTTTTCCCGAGAGCCTTCTGGTAGTCGGGGAAGGACCCTCCGGGTGTCGCGCCGTACATCTTGACGTTCACGTCCAGTTCTCTCATTTGGCGGGTAATCGCGATGGCATCGGCCGGGGGCGCGCCCACCACCAGGGCATCGGGCTTGGCTGCCTTGACCTTGTTGAGGATCGCGGAGAAGTCAGTGGTGCCTATGGGGAACATCTCGTGGACGACGACATCGAGGCCCTTCTTTTTCGCCACCTCCAGTGCGCCCTTGGCGATGGCTGGCCGCGCGAGGGCGCCGATCACGCCGATCGTCTTGAGCCCATTGCGGGCCGCAAGATCAATCGTCCCCTCGGTGGAGGCTTCTAACGGCGAGAGCATCATGACGAGGTATCGCCGCCCCTTCTCCCATATCGCGGTCGTGCCCGCCGTCGGCGCCACCATGAGCTTGCGGTGCTTTTCGGTCACGTCGGCGACAACCTCCGTGATGGGAGAGCCGTAGGGACCCATGACCGCGTCCACCTTGTCCTCCGTGATCAGCTTCTCGTAGATGCGAATGGCTGCTTGACCCTCGGAGCCATCATCGTGGATCACAAACTGAATCGGGCGTCCGAGGACACCCCCCCTTTCGTTGACGTGCTTCTGGCAGAGCAGGTAGCCCTCACGGACGTAGCCACCCTGTACTGCGTCCCTTCCCGTGATCGAGATCGAGGCGCCGAGCTGGATCGGCTGCTGGGCGCCGCTCGGCCACGGTGCCCCAATAGCAAGCACGCTGAAAAGGACACTGAGCAAACCGTGCAGCCTGTATGCTCTCATCGCTGGTCTCCTTTCGGCCGAATGGTCCGGTTACGCTCGCGCATAGCACCGCTCCCACGTCTGTCAGATCGGCTAACTAGAATTGGACTGCAAGGCCGTCATCTGCGACAAGATGCCAGCATCCAACCGTGGATGCGAGCATCTTTACCTGGATGGTGCCGGGGCATCTGCATGGAGATTCCTTCCGCTCGACCCAGGGCATCCACGGCTGGATGCGGGTTCGTCGACGATGCAGCTGTTCAGGCCGAGCGCGACCACGCGATCGTAACGTAGCTGCCAGACCCTTCGCTCCGGATTCCACGTCCCGCCGGCCTGCTTCACCTGGGCGCGGACTGCCACGTCGGCGAACGCGACGCGTAGTCCGACGATCTGGTCGTGGGCGTAGCGAGGCCGGGGCGGTTCCCAATCGCGTTCGGCGACGAGGAGCTCCACGGTTTTGAGCCGCTTCTTCCGCTGTGCATCGTAGCGATAGCGCACACAGATGAGGCGATCATCGTATTGCTCGACAAGCTGCTTCGTGCCCTTCTGGCTCGGCTTGAGATGCAGCCCTACCCGCGATGCGGACGACTGGCGCGGGCCGCGGCGCGGTCGGGCGAGGCCTGCCGGTGAGGTGCGGGAAGCGGGGCCAGCGGAGCTGAGAACGCCAGTCATGGGCGACTCGCCTCTGTCAGCCGGCAAGGTGGTCGACGACCTTGGGACACGCAATGCCTCGATTCCAATACGTCGGGTCGGGACGTCCAATGCTGCGCTCAACGGCCCTCGGCTGCGCCGTCGGCGAGGGCAGGATAGCTCGCGCAGAGCCGGCGCAGCGGGCACGGCGCGCATCGCGGGCTCCGCGGCGTGCACCAGGTCGCGCCGAAGTCCATGAGGGCCTGGTTGAAGTCATAGGCGCGCCCCGTGGGGACGAGCGCCTCGGCGAGATCCCAGTAGACCTTGTCGCCGCGCACGCGAGCCGCGCGCCGCGGACCGAGGAAGACGCGACCCAGCACGCGCCGCACGTTCGTGTCGAGCACGGCGGCATCCCGGCCGAAGGCGAACGACAGGAGCGCGCCGGCCGTGTAACGGCCGATTCCCGGCAGCGCGCGCAGGGCCTCGGGCGAGTCCGGCAGCCGCCCGCCGTACCGGGCGACGGCCTCGCGCGCGATCGCGTGCAGGCGAAACGGCCGCGCGTTGTAGCCGAGCGGGTACCAGAGACGGCGCACGTCGCCGGCGTCCGCGCGCGCGAGCGCCCCGAGCGTCGGATACCGGCGGAGGAACTGGCGGTACTTCGGGATCACGCGCTCCACCTGCGTCTGCTGGAGCATGATCTCGGAGACGAGCACGCGGTACGGGGCGCGCGTGCGGCGCCAGGGGAGATCGCGGCCGTGCGTCCCGTACCAGCGCAGCAGCCGCCGCCGGAAGTCGAGGATCACGCGGCGCGCGGGCATTCGCACGCGGCGCAGTCTAGCATTTCGCCGACGCGCTACAATGGCCGCGTGAGGGTGAGGTGAGTCCGCCGCTCGATTATGGCGATGCCGCCGCGGAGTACGCGACCGTGCGCGCGGCCGTGGGTATCGTGGACCGCCGAGACTGGTCCGTGGTGGAGGTGACCGGACGCGACCGCGCCGCGTTCCTGCACGCGCTGCTCTCCAACGAGGTGAAGGCGCTGGCTTCGGGCCAGGGATGCGCGGCGACGCTCCTTGACATCCACGGCAAGGTGCAGGCGCTCGTGTTCGTGTGGGTGCTCGACGATCGCATCCATCTCGTCACGCCACCGGGCCTGGGCGCCTCACTCGTCGAGCAGCTCGACAAGTATCTCTTCGCCGAGAAGGTCGACCTGCGCGACGCGACCGGCGAACTCGCGCTGCTGCTTCTGGCGGGGCCGGGGGCGGACGCGACAGCCGAGCGGATCGCGGGGGCGCGCCCGGGCGAGCCCGTGTGGTCGCACGGCGCGGGCCGGCTGGACGGCGAAGAGATCCGCGTCGTTCGCGGGGGCGGTGAGACGGGCGGCCCGGAGGTCTGGCTCGTGACGCCGGCGTCGCTCGGCGCCCGGACGTGGAGCGCGGCGCTGGCGGAGGGCGCGCGACCCGTCGGGCTCACCGCGCTCGAGTCGCTCCGGATCGAGGCGGGCATCCCGGCGTTCGGGCGTGACGTCGACGCGACGGTGCTCCTGCCCGAGATCCCCACGGCGAGCCTCGTGTCGCACACAAAGGGCTGCTATCCCGGGCAGGAGGTCGTCGTCAGGATTCGCGATCGCGGTCACGTCAACCGGATGCTGCGCGGCCTCGCGCTGGACGGCGACGCGGTGCCGGCGCCCGGCACCGAGGTCACGGCCGGCGGGAGCGCGATCGGCCGGGTGACGAGCGCCGTGCGCTCGCTCGGTCTCGCGCGTCCGATCGCGCTCGCCTTCGTGCGGCGCGAGCACGCCCGGGCCGGCGCGCGCGTGGAGGTCGCGGTGGACGGGCGCGCGACCACGGCCACCGTCAGCGACCTGCCCTTCGCGCGCTGAGCCGTGGCCAACCGCCTCGCGAACGAGACAAGCCCGTACCTGCTCCAGCACGCGGGCAATCCCGTGGACTGGTATCCGTGGGGCGAGGAGGCGTTCGCGCGCGCGCGCGCCGAGGACAAGCCCATCTTGCTGTCCGTCGGCTACTCGGCCTGCCACTGGTGCCACGTCATGGAGCACGAATCGTTCGAGAACCCCGACATAGCCGCGCTCATGAACCGGTCGTTCGTCAGCGTGAAGGTCGATCGCGAGGAGCGGCCGGACGTGGACCAGATCTACATGCAGGCCGTGCAGTCGATGACCGGCCACGGCGGGTGGCCGATGACGGTCTTCCTGACGCCCGGCGGCGAGCCCTTCTACGGCGGCACCTACTTTCCGCCCGTGGACCGTCACGGGATTCCCGCGTTTCCCCGGCTGCTGCAGACGCTGGCGGAGGCGTGGGCCAACCGGCGCGGCGAGGTGCTTCAGTCGAGCCAGAAGCTCACCGAGACGCTTGGCCAGTCCGGACGGCTTTCCGCGGCGACGCAGCTCCTGACGGACGACATCCTCGTCGAGGCGTTCCAGGCCCTGTCGGCTCAGTTCGACGAGGAGTGGGGCGGGCTCGGGGGCGCGCCGAAGTTCCCGCAGCCGATGCTCTGGGAGTTCGCGCTGCGCTTCTGGAAGCGCACGGGCAATCCATACGCCCGGCGGATGGCCCATACGACGCTCGTGAGGATGGCGCGCGGCGGAATGTACGACCAGCTCGGGGGCGGCTTCGCGCGCTACTCGGTGGACGCGCACTGGCTCGTGCCGCACTTCGAGAAGATGCTCTACGACAACGCCCAGCTCGCGAGCCTGTATCTCCACGCGTGGCTGGCTTTCGGGGATCCCGAGTGCCGCCGGGTGTGCGAGGAGACGCTCGACTACGTGCTGCGCGAGATGACCGATCCCGACGGCGGCTTCCACGCAGCCCAGGACGCGGACTCCGAGGGCCACGAGGGCAAGTTCTTCGTCTGGACGCCCGACGAGATCCACGAGGTGCTGGGATCCGACGCCCAGCAGGCGCTTCTGTACTGGGGAGTGGACCGGGGGCCCAACTTCGAGGGCAAGAGCATCCTCTACCTCGCGGGCGAGCCCGATCCCGATCGGATCGTGCCGCTCCGGCGGCGGCTCCTCGAAGCGCGCGAGCGGCGCGTGCATCCGGGACGCGACGACAAGGTGCTGGCGTCGTGGAACGGCCTCATGTGCGCCGCCTTCGCCGAGGCGGGGACCGCGCTCGGCCGGCCGGACTACGTCGCCGCCGCGGTGAGGAACGCGGATTTCGTCCTGCGCGCGATGCGCGACGGTGGCCGGCTGCTCCGGACGTGGAAGGACGGCCGCGCCCACCTCAAGGGCTATCTCGAAGACTACGCGATGGTCGCGGCCGGCCTCCTCGAGGTCCATGCGGCGACGCTCGAGCACCGCTGGCTCGACGCGGCTCGCGGTCTGGCGGAGGACATGCTGCGGCTCTTCTGGGACGAGACGCTCGAGAGCTTCTACGACACGGGCACCGACCACGAGCGGCTCATCGTCCGGCCGCGCAACCTCTTCGACAACGCCGTGCCGTGCGGCACGTCCGTCGCGATCGAGACGCTGCTGCGCCTCGCGGTGCTGACGGGCCACGCGGAGTACGAGTCGCGCGCGCTGCGCGCGCTCCGACCGTTGGGCGATCTGATGGCGAAGCACCCGACCGGCTTCGGGCGGTTCCTCTGCGCGCTCGACTTCAATCTGGGGCCGCGCGTCGAGATCGCGCTCGCGCTGCCGTCGGGCGGCGACGGCGGACGCGAGCTCGTGGCGGAGGTCTTCGGTCGCTATCTGCCCAACCGTGTCGTCACCGGAACCGTGGGCGGCGCGCCGGCGGCAACGGGCCTCCCGCTGCTGGAAGGGCGGGGTCCCGTGGACGGCAAGGCGACGGCCTACGTCTGCCGCAACTACGTCTGCGACCTTCCCGCGACCGACCGTCTCACGCTCGCCCGCCAGCTCGACGCGCTCTAGGCGAAGCGCATCCGGTTCGCGGTCAGCGCCGCGGGCGTGGGGTCCAATCCTCGGTGGTCAGCGGGAGAACACCCTTCATCTTCTCAAAGTCAGCATCGCAGTGGACCAGCGGGACGTTGTTCTCAATCGCTACGGTGGCGATCAGGCAATCGGCCGCGGTCACCGAGATCCCTCGTTTCCTAAGACGAGCGGCGTTTGCCCAGGCAAGTTCCCAGGAGCTGGAGCACCTGAGCCGCTCGACCGGCTTGAACCACGACAACAGACTCTCCTGCGACTCGGACTTGCCCAGACCGGTGATCAACTCCAGGAGGATCCACTCGGTCACGGCGGCCTGGCCAGCTACGATGAGCGGTCTGAGGCGCGCCGCGACCCCGGGGTTAGCCTTCGGGCGAAGGGCGTGAACCCAGACCGACGTATCAACGAGGTGCATGGCCCACGCGCTTGCGGCGGTGACGTCGGAGTTTCTCGGGAGTCAGATCCAGCTCGATCTTGCCGAGGTTGTCGGCGAGATCCTGAAGCTGCCGCTGCCGCTTCACGAACGCCATGCTCCTGTAGACCGTGTCTCTGATCGTCGACGTCCCCAGCAGCTTCTGGACTTCCTCGAGGAGCCTCTCGTCAATCTCGACGGTCGTTTTCATATGTATCTCCATTCGACAACAGTATGTACGATCTATACAAACTGTCAATACGATAACGGCAATGCTGGATAGACGAATGCTGGAGCGAGACCGGTCGTTGGGGGGGCGCCTGCTGAGTCCTCCTCCTCTACTATCGGTCCCCGAAACGCTCCATGAGATCCGGGATGCGCGACTGGCCGCTGGCGTCGATGAGCGCGCAGGCTAGCAGTCGCATCGAGTGGCTGCTGAACGGATTCGCCGACTGCACGAAGTTGTAGCGGATCTCTCGGACACTCGGATGCGCGGCCGAGGGCGGGTGCGCGTAGCTGACCAGCAGGCGGGCGTAGGCGAGGATCTCCCCGTGCTCGAAGATCCGCTCGATCCAGAGCTCGGCCGCGTTCGCCTCGCGCAGGTCGCTGTCCACGCTGTACCAGCCGGTGACCGGCGACGGATCGAACGCGTACACCCATGACACCCGCGGCACCTTGACGCCGTGACTCGATGCCGGCGGCAATGAGTAGGCCAGGTGCTGCGCGAGGCCGCCGCCGAGCGAGTGCCCCACCGCCACGATGCGAACCGCGCTCGGAGCGTTGCTCCCGAGATCCGGGCGGCGGTCGACGAGCCGGTCCACGAACTGCTGGCCGACCTTCTTCGACACGAGGGTGTACTGGTCCTGGTGCCAGGGAATGAACCAGCGCAGGTTCGAGACCCAGTCCTTCCAGCTCGTGAACTCGGTCCCTCTGAAGACAACCGCGATCACCGGCGGCGAGGATTCACGCTCCCACACCTCCACGAAGAGGCCGACCTCCACCGCCTCCTTGATGAGGGCGGGGGTCGGGAAGTCCGGCCACATGCGCCAGCCGGACAGGGGCAACGGTCCCGCGTCCTGTCCCGGCACGCAGCGGGCGTCGAACGCCTCGGGGGTGGCCTCCGGCGGCTGGAAGACCCTGGCCACCTGTTCCAGCGAGATGCGGCGCTTCTTTTTCCACTCGCCGAGGTAGGAGTTCTCGCCCAGGACGGCGTGCTCCCAGAGAGCCTTGGCCGACTCGGTCACGTCGACCGGCGCGCCGTACGTCCGCCTGCCGGGCTCGCGGATGAGGACCTTATCGCTCGCCTGAAACATGGATGCGCACCCGCTGGCGAGGCACGAGGCGAGGATCATCAGCCACCATAGTGTCGCGCGCGACGAGTCGCGCGGCGTCATGTGTCCGCGTGCCGGTTGTCGAGCGCGAGGCGGCCGGGCCCGGCCAGCAGCAGGAGCAGACCGCCGGCCAGGAGCATCAGATCGATCCGCGCGTCCATACCGCCGCGAACTTCGCGTAGCCCGCGACGAAGAAGATCAGCCCCCAGATCCCTTTCATACCGGCTCTCCTTTCGTGCCGGGCGCCACTAAAGGGTGACCTTGTGCCCGGCGAGCGGTCGGGCACAGAATACTCGAATCATGGAGACCAGCGAGATCGTCTGGCGGCCGACGCCCGAGTGCGTGGAGCGGGCGCGCATCACCCGGCTCATGCGGGCGACCGGCGTCGCCACGCTCGCCGAGCTGCAGCGACGCTCCGCCGAGGATCCCGAGTGGTACTGGCGCGCGGTCGAGCGGGACCTCGGCGTGCGCTGGATCCGGCCCTACACGCGCGTGCTCGACGAGGCGCGCGGCGTTATGTGGCCGCGCTGGTTCCCGGACGGCCGGCTCAACTTCACAGACAACTGCGTGGACCGCCACGTGGACGCCGGCCTTGGAGGCAAGCCCGCCCTGATCTGGGAGGGCGACGACGGCCAGAATCGGGCGCTCACCTACGCCGAGCTCGACCGCGAGATCAACCGCCTCGCCAACGCGCTCAAGGATCTCGGCATCGGCGCGGGCGACCGCGTGGGCGTGTTCCTGCCGATGTCGCCGGAGGCAGCGATCGCGACCTTCGCGATCATGAAGCTCGGCGCCATCTACACGCCGTGCTTCTCCGGCTTCGGCGCGGGCGCCGTGGTCTCGCGGCTCACCGATTGCGAGGCGAAGGCGCTGATCACCGCTGACGGCTTCTATCGCCGCGGCCAGGTCGTGAGGATGAAGGAAACCGCCGACGAGGCCGTGGCCCAGTGCCCGTCGGTGAAGACCGTCATCGTCTACCGGCGGCTCGGCCGCGAGGTTCCGTGGACCAAAGGGCGCGATCAGTGGTGGCACGAGGTCGTCGCCGCCCAGTCCGACCGCTGCGCGCCCGTCGCGGTGGACGCCGACACGCCCTGCCTCATCATCTATACGTCGGGGACCACGGGGAAGCCGAAGGGCGCGGTGCTCACGCAAGGCGGCTTCCTCCTCAAGTGCGCCCACGACTTCGCCTACTGCATGGACGTTGGCCAGGACGACCGTCTGTTCTGGCTCACCGACCTCGGCTGGCTCATGGGCCCGATGTTGATCACGGCGGCGACGTTCCACGGCGGGACGACGGTGATGTTCGAAGGTGTGCAGGACTACCCAAAGCCGGACCGGCTCTGGGGGCTCGTCGAGCGCCACAAGGTGACGATCATGGGACTCTCGCCGACGTCGGTGCGCGCGCTGATGCCCCACGGCCCCGAGCACGTCCACGCGCACGATCTGTCGTCCTTGCGCATTCTCGGCTCGACGGGCGAGCCGTGGAATCCGGAGCCCTACCGCTGGCTCTTCGAGAACGCGGGCAAGGCGCGCCTGCCGATCATCAACTACACCGGCGGCACCGAGATCTCGGGCGGCATCCTCGGGTGCTTCCCGATCGCGCCGATCAAGCCGTGCTCGTTCGCCGGCCCGATCCCCGGGATGGCGGCGGAGTGTTATGACGACGAGGCGCGCCCCGTGCGCGGCGCCGTCGGCGAGCTCGTCGTGACGCGCCCCTGGCCCGGCATGACCGCGGGCTTCTGGCAGGATCCCGCGCGCTACGAGGAAACGTACTGGTCGCGCTGGAAAGACGTCTGGGTCCACGGCGACTGGGCGTACGTGGACGAGGACGGCTTCTGGTACATCCAGGGGCGGTCGGACGACACGCTCAAGATCGCGGGCAAGCGCCTCGGCCCCGCCGAGGTCGAGTCGGTGCTCGTCGGCCACCCGGCCGTCGCCGAGTCCGGCGTCATCGGCGTGCCGCACGAGATCAAGGGCCAAGCGGTCGTCTGCTTCGTCGTGCTCAGGCCCGGCCACGAGCCGTCGGAGCCGCTCCGCAAAGAGCTGGCGGAGTGCGTCGCCCACGCGATGGGCAAGGCGCTCAAGCCCGAGAAGGTGCTCTTCACACGCGACCTGCCGAAGACTCGAAGCGCGAAGATCATGCGGCGCGTGATCCGCGCGACGTATCTCGGCAAGGAACCCGGCGATCTGTCGTCACTCGAGAACCCCGCGGCGGTCAAGGCGGTGGCGGAGGCGAGCTGATGCTGAGCCGTGAAGATAACGATCTCCTGACGCGGACGAGGCAGGGCACACCGATGGGCGCGCTGCTGCGGCGGTACTGGATTCCCGTGGTGCTGTCGAGCGAGGTCGCCGCGGGCGGACGGGTGAAGCGCGTGCAGCTCCTCGGCGAGCGGCTCGTCGCCTTCCGCGGCCGGCGCGGGGCGCCCGGGCTCATCGGCGAGTTCTGTCCCCACCGGCTTGCCTCGCTCTACTTCGGCCGCGTCGAGGACGCCGGCATGCAGTGCGTCTATCACGGCTGGCGGTACGGGCTCGACGGCCAGTGCCTGGAGATGCCGAACGAGCCGTCAGAGTCGGGCTTCGCCGCGAAGGTCAGGCACGTCGCCTATCCGTGTGTGGAGGCCGGCGGCATGGTCTGGGCCTACATGGGGCCGGGGAGTCCGCCGCCGCTGCTGCCGCGCCTCGAGTGGACGCAGCTGCCCGACTCGCACAGCTTCGCCTCCAAGCGCGTCCAGGAGTGCAACTGGTTCCAGGCGCTCGAGGGCGGCATCGACTCGAGTCACATCTCGTTCCTCCACGCGCCGGTTGACCATGCCGACGCCGAGGTGACGCGCGAGCTCGACCGCTCGAGCTTCGGCGTGGGCTCGGCGGTGCAGACGGCGGACAAGGCGCCGCGCTTCGAGGTCGCGGACACCGACTACGGCGCCCTCATCGGCGCGCGTCGCACGCGCCCGGACGGCCTCCACCTCTGGCGCGTGACCCAGTTCCTCATGCCCTTCTACACGATGCCGCCCACGGACCTCGACGAGACGATCACGCAGTCGCATATTTGGGTCCCGATGGACGACACCCACGTCGTCAACTGGATGGTCACCTGGCATCCGGACCGGCCGCTGACGCGGGAGGAGATCGATCTCAACGTCGCGGGACGCGGCGCGCACGTGTGCGACTACGCGCCCGCCACCTCGGAGCCCTACGGCGACATCCGCACCGCCGCGAACCGCGACAACGACTACGGGATGGACTGGGAGGCGCACCGCACGCGGATGTTCTGCGGCATCCCCGGCTTCGGCGTCCAGGACCAGGCGATCCAGGAGAGCCAGGGAGAGCTCGTGGACCGGACGCAGGAGCGCCTCGGCACGAGCGACTCCGCGATCATCCAGGTGCGCAAGCGCCTGACCGGCGCCGCCCGCGCCCTGCGGGACCAGGGCGCGCCACCGCCGGGGGGCGATCCTGACGCGTTCCTCGTGCGCTCGGCGTCGGTCGTGCTGCCTCCGGGCGAGAGCTGGATCGAGGGCGCGATGAAGCGCGTCGTCGTGAAGCCGGGCGCCCGGCTGAACCTCGTCTGAGCGCGCGCGTGCCGGGACGGATGGCGGGACGCGCCGCGCTCGTTACCGGCGGCGGAGGCGGGATCGGCGAGGCGACCGCGCGGCTCTTCGCGGAGGAAGGCGGGAGCGTCGCGCTCGTGGACGCTGACCGCGCCGCGGTCGAGGCGGCGGCGGCGAGCATCGCTACGGCCGTCCCGGGCGCGCGGGTCATCCCGCTCGTGGCCGATCTCAGCCGAGAGGACGAGGCCCGGCCGCTGGGCCGAGCCGCGCGAGGTGGCGTTCCCGATCCTGTTTCTCGCCTGCGACGAGTCGTCCTACGTCACGGGCGCGACGCTCATGGTGGACGCGGGCAAATCCATCGTGTGAGGCGAGCGCTCAGGAGCGGCGTGGTTGATTGTCATACAAGGCTTGTATAGAGTGGACCCGGTGAACAGGAGGACGCGCTGAGGACCGTTACTGTGAACATCGCGCTCCCCAAGCCCCTTCTCGACAGGATCGACCGGACGGCGCGGAGCGAGTCCCGCACCCGTTCGGAGTTCGTGCGCGAAGCCAGCCGGCTGTACATCGCTCGCAAGGAGCGGTGGAAGGCGATCTTCAAATTCGGCCGACGGCAGGCGAAGCGGCTGGGCCTGAAGGAGAGCGACGTAGGGGCGGCCGTGGCTACCGTCAGGCGGGCCCGGCCTCCGCGCTGATCTCGCCGGCGAGACGTTCGGCTCGTCCTCGACACGAACGTTCTCGTCTCCGCCGTCGTCTTCGGGGGCCCGCCGCGCGCCGTTCTCCAGACCGTTGTGACGGGTGCTCACCGCTTCGTCCTTTCCCCGGCGATCCTCGACGAACTGCGTCGCGTTCTCACCGGACCGAAATTCCGCTACCCAGCCGCCGCTGCCGGACACACTGATGCCGAGCTCCGGGAGATCGCCGAGATCGTGGAGCCCGAGACGCGACTGTCCGTCATCACCGCGGACCCGGCAGACAATCGCGTGCTCGAATGCGCGATCGAGGGCGGGGCGGACGCCATCGTTTCGGGGGACCGGGATCTGCTGGCCCTCGGGCGCTACGAGGGGATCCCGGTCTACGGTCCCCGGGAGTTCCTGGCGCTCGATCGGTGAAGGCTGGGCCGGTGGTATACTTCGACCGTCGTCGTGGGGGGAGGATTCCTGAGAACCGGGTGCGGCCCGGGACCCCTCGAACCTGATCCGGGTAATGCCGGCGAAGGGAACACGGCGCCGGACACGGCCGCACCCA
>JBOHQB010000499.1:0-4098 GCA_050731995.1 Candidatus Rokuibacteriota bacterium | reverse complement strand
CATGTGAACCCCGTGCGACAGCCCGGGACCCCGGATCACCATGCCCGGCCGGAGCCCGGACAAGGAGACCGCCAGGTTCGCCTGCGTGACCGAGTGAGGCTGCACGTAGGCATGCTCGAAACCGGGGCGCTCGCTCGAGCGAGAGACGCTCGACCCCGGCGCCGGCGAGGAAGGCTGCTGCGAGCGGGTGCTCGTCGGTCACGGCCTCGACTTCGACCTCGCCGTGCTGGCGCGCGAGCGCCGGGCGCACCGGCTGCGCGCGCGCCGCGCATCCTCGCTCGACACGGCCCGGCTCGCCCGGGCCCTCCATCCGGAATGGGGCGCTGGGAGTTCGACGAGGTCGCCACGCGGCTAGGCATCGGCATCCTCGGCCGCCACACGGCGGAGGGCGACGCGCTCGCGGCGGGAGCCACCCGGGGCGCGCAAAGCCTCGGCGACCTTTTGGTGTTCCAGGACGGTGTGCCGTGACCGTGTAACAAAGTGTCAGGCGGCCGCCAGAAAATGCTCAGCGTTCGGGCATTCTGCCTTCTTCCGGCGCTCCGCGGTCTGACCGCTTCCGGGAATCCGACCTTGTTTTTCGGTGAATTAGCGCGCGCCCTCCGCCGTCCCACTGTCGGCACGTGTGTTGCAGCCTACGTCGGACGGACAGGAGGAACAGGGCGATGGACGCGATCAGAAAGCGACTGGAGCAGGACCTCAGAGCAGCGGTGGGCCGGCTGCGCAATCTGGACGGCGCGGTGGCGCTGGAGGAGGTTCCGGGCGCGATCGGAGACAACTCACCGTTCGCGGACCAAGTGGACGAGATCCAGGCGAACGAGAGCCGTGAGATCGGGCTGGCAACGCGTGAGCTTCTGGTGGGCCGGGTGAACCGTCTCTCGGCGGCGCTCGACCGCCTCGCCGAGGGCGAGTACGGCACCTGCGTGGAGTGCGGCGAGGCAATCTCGCCCGCCCGCCTCCGAGTGCTGCCGGAGGTCGAGACCTGCGTGCGGTGCCAGGACCGACTGGAGCGCACGGGCGGCCGCTCGCTGGAAACCGTCGGGGCCGCCTTCGAGAGCGACACCGAGGAGTAAGCGGACCCAACGACCCGCCGCCGGGTCGATCATCGGGGCCGGGAGCGATCCCGGCCCTTTTTTCTGTAGTCTATGGGCCGTGCGCACGCCCGTGATCGACGTCTTCCGCCCCGCGATTCACGGCGTGTCCCGTCTCTACTTCGGCCTCCGGCTCCTGGGCACCGCGCACATCCCGGCCGAGGGCCCTCTGATCATCACCCCCAACCACCAGACTTTTGCCGACCCGCCCCTGGTCACGATCCCGGTGCGACGGCGCGTCTACTACATGGCGTGGGACAAGCTCTTCGACATCCGGGGGCTCTCCTGGCTCATCCGGAGACTCCGCGCCTTTCCCGTTGACATCGAGTCGCGCGACCCGCGCGCCACGCGCGAGGCGAGACGAATTCTCGAGCAGGGGGCGGCGCTTATGATCTTCCCCGAGGCGGAGCGCAGCGTGGACGGGCGCGTCGGGCGCTTCAAGCCTGGCGCCTTCAGGCTGGCCGTGAGCGTCGGGGCGCCGGTCCTGCCCGTGACGATCGCCGGCGGCTGGGAGTCGTGGCCGCCGGGGCGCCTCGTGCCGCGGCCCGGCCGGATCACGATCACGTATCACCCGCCGCTCCGGCCCGACCCGTCCCTCGATGCCCGCGCCGCCGCCCGCGGCCTCGCCGACCGGGCCCGCGCGGTCATCGAGTCCGCGCTGCCGGCTCAGGCGCGGCGTTCCTCGACCCTGTAACCCGCCTCCTCGAGCCGGCGCGTGAGGTCGTCGATCTGCCGGCGCCCGGAGGTCTCGAGCGTCAGCTCGACTTCGGTCTCGCCGATCCCGGCGCGGGCCGAGAAGGCGCGGTCGTGGAGGATGTGCACGATGTTGGCGCGCTCCTCGGCGATGAGCGCCGTGAGCCGCGCGAGCGCTCCCGGCTGGTCGCGGAGGATCACCCCCAGCCGCACGAGGCGCCCGTCCTTCACGAGGCCGCGCTCGATGATGCGCGACAGCATCGTGACGTCGATGTTGCCGCCCGAGAGGATCAGCGCGACGCGGCGGTCGGCGAGCCCGAGCGGGCGGTTGAGCAGCGCCGCGAGCGGGGCCGCGCCCGCGCCCTCGACGACCGTCTTCTCGATCTCGAGCAAGAGCAAGATCGCGTTGGCGAGCTCCTCCTCGGTCACGGTGGCGATCTCGTCCACATGGGCGCGCGCGAGGTCGAGGGTCAGCGAGCCGACCTGGCGCACGGCGATGCCGTCGGCGATGGTCGGAGCCGGATCGAGCCGCACCCGCGCGCCCGCCTCGAGGGAGCGCCGCATCGCGGGCAGCGCCTCCGTCTCGACGCCGATGACGCGCACGGCGGGACGCCGCGCCTTGATCACGAGCCCGACGCCCGCGACGAGGCCGCCGCCGCCGACCGGGACCAGGACGGCGTCGAGCTCGGGGAGCTGCTCGAGGAGCTCGAGGCCGAGCGTGCCTTGGCCCGCGATGATGCGTGGATCGTCGAAGGGATGCACGAAGACGGCGCCGCGCTCCTCGGCGACCGCGCACGCTCGCTCGTACGCCTCGTCGTAGTTGGCGCCCCACGGGATCACCTCGGCCCCGTAGCGGCGCGCCGAGGTCACCTTGATGAGCGGCGCCCACGTCGGCATGACGACCGTCGCCGGGATCCGCAGGCGCGCCGCGTGGAAGGCGACGGCGAGGCCGTGGTTGCCGGCGCTCGCGGCGACGACGCCGCGGCGCCGCTCGTCCGGTCCGAGCTGGAGCAGGAGGTTGAGCGCGCCGCGCTCCTTGAACGAGCCCGTCATCTGGAGGTTCTCGAGCTTGACGTAGCAGCGGGCGCCCGAGATCTCCGAGAGCGTCTGCGAGTACGCGCACGGTGTCTCGTAGAGGGCGTCGCGCATGCGCGCGCGCGCCGCCTCGACGTCGGCGAGGGTGAGCATTTACGTCCGGGGGGAGCGCCTGCCGCTCCCCCCAGAGCCCTCCACCAGACTGGTTCCACCGTGTCGGGTGCTCATCGGTTACGTCTGGGGGGAGCGCCTGCCGGATCATTTGTGGGAGGGGTGCTACGCCTCCCTCCGGCTCCCCCGGCCGGCCTCCCAGCAGACTCATTCCACCGGTGCCGGCCAATCATCAGAAGGGCACGTGCGGCTCGCCGAGCGCGGGAGCCATCCACGCGACGGGCATGAGCGGCGTCGAGAAGGCGAAGCCCGGGCGTCCGCGCCAGTCCATGAGGATCAGGCCCCCGCCGCCGCGCCCCTCCTCGACGAGAAGATCGACGGCGACCTGGGCGGCGTACGCCGGATCGTCGGAATCTTTGAGGTAGTCGAGCGCGCGCCGCGCCAGCACGACCCGGATGATCGCCTCTCCGCTCCCCGTGCACGAAACGGCGCCCAGCGTGCTGTCGGCGTAGGTGCCCGCGCCGATCAGCGCGCTGTCGCCCACGCGACCCCGACGCTTGCCGACCATGCCGCCGGTGGACGTCGCCGCCGCCGCGGTGCCGTGACGATCGAGCGCCGCGGCGCCGACCGTGCCACCGGCCGCGTCGCCGATGGCAGCGGGCTTCAGCCGCGCCAGCCGTTCGCGCTGGGCATCGATCACGAGCGAGGCGGGATCACACGCGGGCACGCCGACGGCGCGCGCGAAGGCGTGGGCGCCCTCGCCGGCCAGGAGCACGTGGCGGCCGTCCTCCAGGATGTGCCGCGCGAGCGTGACCGGGTGGGCGATGCGGCTCACGGCCGCGACGGCGCCGCAGGCCAGGCGGTCACCCTCCATGATCGAGGCGTCCATCTCGACCGTGCCGTTCTCCGTGAGGACCGAGCCCCGTCCCGCGTTGAAGCGCGGATGGTCTTCGAGGACTCGGACGGACGCTTCGACCGCGTCCAGCGCCCGGCCGCCGCCCGCCAGGATCTCCCAGCCGGCGAGCACGGCGGCGCGGACGCCCCCGCGCAGCTCCTCGCGGCCGTCGCCGGGGTCGGCGCCCGCGCCGCCGTGCACGATGATCGCGGGCACTCTCGATGGCGCCATGGCCTCCACCGTGTCACAATCGCGCCGATTTGAAAACCGACGCGG
>JBOHQB010000498.1:0-17875 GCA_050731995.1 Candidatus Rokuibacteriota bacterium | reverse complement strand
GCTCGACGTGCGAGCCATCCGTCTGGACCCGGCCCTGCACGATGTCGAAGTGGTCGAGGATGAATCGCGGAGCGCCGCCATGGTGTCGAGCCCGGTGCCTTCCGACCTCACGTAGCCTTGAGTAGGGCGGCGACGTCGGGACGGAAGGCGTTGTACTGGTTCATCGCGGCCGATTCGCGAGGCGCGTCACGGAATTGCCTTGACGGTCGCCGCCTCGCCGGCTTCTTATTCGGAGGAGGATCGTGAGCGGCTCGGGAGACCTCGGCCGGAAATCGCTCTTTCTCGTCACCGCGAACTGGACGGCGAGCGCGCTGGGTTTCCTCTCCGCGGTCCTGGTCGCCCGGAGCCTCGGGCCCGACGCGGTCGGCGCGCTCGGCTACGGCTTCGGCGTCATCGGGGTCGTGGCCGCCGCGCTGCTCCCCGGCTTCGGCCAGGCGCACGTCAAGCGCGTGGCCGAGGGTCGCGATCTGGGTCGGTGCGTGGCCACCATGCTCACGATCCAGCTGGCGCTTCAGATCTCTCTCGTTCTGATCGTGCTCGGGGTCTCGTCGTCGTGGCCGGGGCTCATCCCCCCGGAAATCCCCCGCGCGGTCGTCTTCTTCTTGCTCGTGTCGCAGGTCGCGTCCAATCTGGCCGCAGCCTTCGGGGGAGCGCTGCTGGCGCGCCAGTGGGCGCTGGCCTACGCGAGCCTTCTCCTGTCGGGTCGAGGGCTGCGCTTCGTGGCCACGGTCGGCGTGCTTCTATTGGCGCCGGACGTGCGCTGGGTGGCTGCCACCTATGCGCTCGAGGGGACGATCGAGCTGGCGTTCGGCTTCTGGGCGGTGTGCGTGAGCCGGGGCGCTCGGCTCCGGCGCCCGGACCGCGAGACGTTCCGCGCGTACTGGGCCTACGCGCGCCCGCTGCTCATCACGAGCCCCATCGGGCTGCTCCAGGACTCGCTGGACCGGGTCCTCGTCGCGCGCTGGGCCGGCCTGTCGGCGGCGGGGTTCTACCAGATCGCCCGCGCGCTGTGGGAGGTCCTGGGCACGCTGAACGCCTATCCCTTCCAGCTGCTCTTCGCGCGCCTGAGCGAGCTCTTCTCGCGCCGCACCGCGCGACAGGACGAAGAGGCGCGTCGCCTCTTCGCCTCCGCGGTGGACAAGCTGCTCTTCCTCGCGGTCCCGGTGGGCTTCGTGGTCTGGGCGCTGCGCGAGCCCATCATCGCTCTGCTCTACGGTGCGGCGTTTCTGCCGGCTACCGGGCCGCTCATGGTGTTCGTCCTGGCAGCGCTCTGCCAAGCGGCGATCAACCCTTATCACTTCATCGTCTACGCGCTCGAGGAGCATGCCCGCTTCGTCCCCATCGTCCTGCTGAGACTCGGCGTCTACCTGGCGGCGATGGCACTGGCTGTTCCCCTCTGGGGCGGTAGTGGCGCCGCGGCCGTCCGCCTGCTCCTCGTCCTGTTCCCGGCATGGGTCTACTTCCGCTGGACACGAGATCTCGTGGGCATCGGGTTCGAGCGGCGTACGTGGCTCTACGCCGCCGGCTTTGGGCTGACGGTCGGGGTCGACGAGGGCCTGCGCGCGGGCCTCGCGCTTCTCGGTGTGGGGGATCTCGGGGCGGTCTCGGTGGCCGCCGTCGCCGGTCTGCTGGTCTATACCGCTTGGCTCGGAGTCACCCACGGCGGTGCCGCGGACAACCTGCGCTATGCCCGGGATCTGGTGAGACCGAGCCGCGTGATGGCCTTCCTCCGGTCCGAGTCGGCCTGATCCGGCGCTCGGGCCCGGAGGCCCTCCGGCGTTATCCCTTGGTGGCGGCGACGAACGCCTTGATTTCGTCGTCCGTGCACCCGGCCTGTCGTAATGACGAGATCACGAATTCATCTTCTAGCGAGTCGGTCAGGGGAACGAAGACGCGGTGCGTGCCGCCCCGCTTCCGCCACATGTCAGTGCGCTTCTGGCGCGACTTGTAGGTGTAGTTGAGGTCGCGGAGCTTGTTAATTAACGAAGTGCGATTTCGAGATCACGATCCGTCTTCCTGGTGGGCTCGAATGGGACATCGAACCAGGCCTCATCAGGCTTTGACGGAATCGGACCCACGAGCCGCCAGCCGCGTTCACGCAGGAAAGCGTCCAACTCACCTTCCTGCATGAGATCGACGAGCAGAGCGTTGAGGGCGTGCGCGATGTCCTCCATGAGAGTCGCCCAAGTATCCGACTGGATGGTCAGGGAGAGCGGTTCGCAAACCGCCACCCAATGTCCGCCTTTTGCGCGGATCACTGACCAGGGCAGTTGTCCTCGGCTCTCGACTTGTATGACATTCATCGCGCCAGGGAGCGTATGCGGCCCCTTGACCGGCGTCAAGGGTTTCACTCCCGCCTCAGGATACCACCCGAGCCTCCTACCCCCTCCAGCGGCTTGACCGCGGGGGTCGGCCTGTGTTCACATATTGAACGCCGCGGCGGAGGCGCATGGAGCGACAGACCGAGCGCAATCTCGAGATCCTGACGGCCATCGGGGAGCAGACGCCCCTGACCCAGCGGGCGCTCGCCGAGCGCCTGGGGGTGGCCCTGGGGCTCGCCAACCTCTACCTCAAGCGGTTGGCCGGCAAGGGCTTCATCAAGATCCGCGAGTTTCCCACCAAGCCCCACGCACGCAAGCGGTTACGCTACGTCCTCACCCCCAAGGGCGCCGCCGAGAAGGCCCGACTGACCTACGAGTACATGGGCTATTCGCTCCGTCTGTATCGCCGCACGCGCGAGAACCTCCGCGAGGGTATGGCCGGCCTGGTCCGAGGCGGCGCCAAGCGCGTGGCGCTGTACGGTGCCGGAGAGGCCGCCGAGCTGGCCTACCTCACCCTCAGGGAATTCGCGCTCGAGCCCCTGGGGGTGTTCGCGACCCAGCCGGACGGTCAGTTCCTGGGTTTCCCGATCCGGCCCGTGGCCGAGCTCGCGGAGGAGGAGTTCGACGCCGTCGTGGTGGCGACCTTCGACCGGCCCGAGCAGCACGTGGCCGAGCTGGAGCGGCTGGGCATTCCGCGCGACAAGTTCCTCACGCTCCGACGTCTCGCCGCTGCCTCGTCCGCCGCGGAGGCCCCGCCCAAAGCGAAGGAGAGCAAGGCATGACGGAGTTCCTCAAGGGCAACTACACGCTCGAGACGAAGATCGAGGAGCCGGGGAAGGGGGACGCGCCCGACTCGACCGAGGAGTTCGAGCGTAAGGCGCTCGCCCGGCTCGGCGGCTCCATCTGCTTCGTACGCCGGAAGGGATTCCTCTGGATGGGTGACACAGCGGATGGACCTGGGGCGCCGGATCGCCAGCCGCCTCGCTGAGGCGACCTACGAGCGGATCGCGACCGTCGGGCTCGGCAACGCCGAGCTCAACCGGCCGCGGATCCGCCGCTCGGTCCTGGCGCTCGCGGAGCAGCCGCTCGGCCGCGGTGCCGACGCCGTGGTCGTGGGAGCGGGCCCGAGCCTGCGCCGCCGCCGGAGCCTCGAGCGGCTGGCGGCGTCGGGCTTTGCCGGCGCGATCGTCGCCGCCGACGGCGCGCTCGGCGCCTGCCTGCGCGCGGGCGTGGTTCCGCACGTCGTCGTGTCGGTGGATCCCCACCCCGAGCGGATCGTCCGCTGGTTCGGTGAGCCCGCGCTCGTGGCGCCGCCCGCCGACGACTATTTCCGCCGCCAGGAGATGGATCCGGCGCACGCCGCCGACGAAGTCCGGGCGAACCTGGAGCTCGTCCGACTCGTGGACGCGCACGGCCCGTCGATCCGCCTGGCGATCGCGACATCGGCGGCACCGGCCGTCGCCGAGCGCGGCGCGGCGGCGGGCATGGAGCTCTACTGGTGGAATCCGATGTTCGACGACTACGACGGGCCGGACAGCGTCTCGCGACGCGTGCACCGCATGAACGGCCTGCCGTGCCTGAACGGCGGGGGCAACGTCGGGACGGCCGCCTGGGTGCTCTGTCACGCGGTGCTTGGCAAACGTCGCGTCGCCCTCGTAGGCATGGATTTCGGCTACGAGCCGGGCACTCCGTACGCCCGGACACAGTACCATCCGGAGCTCCGCGACCTGCTGGGGGACCGCTTCGAGGAAGCGTTCATCCACATCGAGAATCCCATGGTCGGCGAGACATGGTTCACCGACCCCGCCTACTACTGGTTCCGCGACGTCTTCTTCGAGATGGCGCGCGAGGCGCGGTGCGAGACGTTCAACTGCACGGAGGGGGGGATCCTCTTCGGTCCCGAGCTGAAGACGATCAGCCTCGAGGAGTTCGTCAGTGGCTAAGGTGCTCTTCATCAACCCGTTGATCCGCGAGGAGGACGACCCCCGCCACGTCCCCTACGGCATCGCGCTGCTCGCGGCGATCGTGACGCGCGAGGGCCACCTCGTCCAGATCTACGACGGCAACGCCTGGCGGGCGTCGGACGCCGTGCTGGCGCAGGTGCTGAAAGCGGACCGCTGGGACGTGATCGCGCTGGGCGGCATCACCACCGCGTACCGCTCGATCAAGCACATCGTCCAGATGGCCAAGGCGATCGCGCCGCAGGCCCTGGTGGTGGCGGGCGGCGGGTTCCTCACGAGCATGCCGCACGACATCATGCGCTTCCTGCCGCAGATCGACGTCGGCGTCGTCGGCGAGGCGTTCGTGTCGTTCCCCGAGCTGCTCCGTCGCGTGGACGCGCGCAGTGGCGACTGGGCGACCGTGCCCGGCCTGGTCTGGCGCGACGCCGCCGGGGCGTCGCGCCTCAACCCGGAACAGCCGCTCCTCGACGACATCGACTCGCTGCCGTACCCCGCGTGGGAGCTCTTCCCGCTCGCCGTCTACTTCAAGAACAGCAGGGCCCTCTTCTCCGAGGAGGGGATGCTGGCGCGCCGGCGCCTCGACGTGAACGCGAGCTACGGCTGCTCGCTCATCTGCCGATTCTGCTTCCACCTCGGCATCGCCGGCGACATGCAGCAGGTGGTCAAGGACGGCGAGCGCGACGTCGCGTTCACCCACAAGCGCCTGATCCGCTATCACAGCCCGCGCTACGTCGTCGACCTCGTGAAGTACGCGCGCTCGCGGTTCGGCATCGACTTCGTCGGCTTCCTCGACGAGAACCTCATGACCATGCACCAGTCGTCGGGCAAGACCTGGCTCACCGACATCGCCCGGCTCTGGATAGAGGAAGGGCTCCAGCCGCAGTGCGTGCGTGACGGCGTCGAGCACGACCCGGACCGATGCTCGGGCGTGCACTGGGGCGGGACGAGTCACGCGACGCTCTGCAGCCCCGAGGTGCTCCGCGCGATCAAGCGGGCGGGTTGCTCGCACCTCGTCTACGGTTACGAGACCTTCTCATCGCGCGTCATGAGGACGATCGGCAAGGGCGCCACCCCGGAGACCAACGAGCGGTCGCTCAAGTGGACGCTGGAGGCGGGGATCCGCCCGATCCCCAACCAGATGATGGGGTTTCCCGACGAGGATTTCGACAGCCTCCGCGACAACGTGACTGCCTGGAACAGGCTCGGCCTCCAGGTGAAGCCCTTTTTCGCGACGCCCTATCCCGGAACCGAGTGGTACCAGCAGTACAAGGACCGCATCCTCGAGCAGTACGGGGGCGACCTCGAAGCGTTCCTGCTCGATCTCGGTGACGCGACGCGCGTGACCGCCGTCATCTCAAAGAAGTTCAACGCCGTCGAGCTCTACGGCCTCCGCGAGCTTATGGTGCTCCGCGACCTGAAGCGGCTCGAGGAATACGAGCGGGAGTGGAACCGTCTGCATCCGGTCGACCCGCTTGCAAAGGAGAAGGAGGCGTGGGCCCGGCGGTTCGGCGCTGCGGTGAGGACCGCGTCGTGAGACTCGCGGTCATTGGTCTCGGCTCGATCGGCCGGCGCCACCTCGGCAATTTCCACGTGATCGGCGTCGAGGCGCTCCAGGCGTACGACGCGGCGCCGGCGCAGCGGGAGGCCGCCGTCGCGCAGTTCCCCTATGCCCGGGTCACGGCGACCCTCGAGGCGGCACTGGACGGCGCGCAGGGTGTCGTCGTGTGCACGCCGCCCGACTCGCACCTGGCGCTCGCCCGAATCGCGGTCGAGCGCGGTCAGCACCTCATGATCGAGAAGCCCCTCACGCAGACGCCGGACGGCGTGGACGCGGTGCTGCGGGCCGCCGACGCCAAGGGGCTCCGCGTGCTCACCGGCTACAACTGGCGCTACTGGCCCCCGATGCTGCTGGTCGAGCAGCTGCTCAAGGAGGGGCGCATCGGTGCCGTGCGCGCCGGCCGAACGGAGTACGCATACCACCTGCCGCATCATCGCTACCCCGGCCGCGACTACCGGCAGTTCTACATGGCCCAGGTCCGGCAAGGCGGTGGTTGCGTGCTCGACGAGAGCCACGCGATCGACTACATGCGCTGGCTCCTCGGCGAGATCGTCGAGGTGAGCGCGGTGGTGGATCATGTCTCGAGCCTCGAGATGGACACCGACGACATCGCCGACCTCACGGTGCGCTTCGCCTCCGGATGCGTCGGCAACATCCACATGAACCTCTTCGCCTGGAACATGCACAGCCATTTCGAGCTGATGGGCGAGGACGGTGTCATCCAGTGGCGGCGCTTCGAGAACGAGGTGCGTCTCTTCGACCCGAAGGCCGACCGGTGGGAGGTCTACCCGTTCGGCGGCCAGCTCAACGACATGTACGTGGACGAAGCGCGTCACTTCGTGGCTTGCGTCCGTGGCGAGGCGGTGCCACGCTGCGACGGCTGGGACGGCCTCAAGACAATGCGCGTCATCGACGCCGCCCGGCGCGCCTCGGCCGAGCGGCGCTGGGTGCGGGTCTAGCGTGGCGGCGGCGGCGCCGTGCGCGCTCGCCGTCATTCCGGCGCGCGGCGGCTCGAAGGAGCTCCCCGGCAAGAACCTCCGGAGACTCGGCGCGCTCTCGCTGATCGGCCACGCCGTCGCCTCCTGCCGCGAGTCGGCGCGGCTCACGCGCTTCATCGTCTCGACGGACAGCGACGAGATCGCGGCGGAGGCCCGGCGCCACGGCGCGGAGGTGCCGTTCCTGCGCCCGGCGGCGCTCGCCACTGATGAGGCGGGGATGGTTCCGGTGCTCCAGCATGCCGTGCGCTGGCTCGAGGCGAGCGGCGGGCCGCGTCCGGACCTCGTCGTCACGATCCAGCCGACGTCGCCGTTCCGCGTCGGCGCCGACATCGACGAGACGATCGCGAAGGTCGTCGAGACCGGCGCCGACTCGGCGCAGACGGTCACCGAGGCCGCGTATCACCCGTTCTTCATGAAGACGCTCGACGGCGACCGCACGGTCCCGCTCTTCGACGACGGTCACAAGTACGTCCGCCGTCAGGACGCCCCGACCGTCTACCAGCCGTCGGGGGCGGTCTACGTCACCCGATACGAGACGCTCATGACGGAGGGCCGCGTGCTCGGTGCCGACAACCGCGCCGTCGTGAGGGGTTTCGAGGCGTCGGTCAACATCGACACCGAGTGGGACTTCCTGCTCGCGGAGTTGGTACTCCGGGAGGGCCGGGCGCCCATCCCGCGCTCGCGACTGATGAGAGGGTGACGTGGCGCGCCGCCTCCTGATCGTCGGCGCCGGCGGCCACGCCCGCGCCGTCGCGGACCTCGCGGCGGAGTGCGACTGGGAGGTCGCCGGATTCGCCGAGCGGCCGGGCGCGCCCCCGCGCCCCGAGGTCCTCGGCGACGACTCGGACCTGGCCGCGCTGGCCCGTGGCGCTCGCATCGACGCCGCGGTGGTGGGCGTGGGCAACAGCGCGCTCCAGCGCCGGACCGAGATCTTCCAGCGCCTCGGTCAGGCGGGGCTCGCGACGCCAGCACTCGTCCACCCGCGCGCCACGGTGTCGCGCTCGGCGCGGATCGGCGATGGTACGACGGTCTTTGCCGGCGCCGTGCTGGGGGCCGGCGTCGAGATCGGCGAGAACGCCGTGCTCTACAGTGGCGTGATCGTCGAGCACGAGTGCCGGATCGCCGATCACGCCTACCTCTCGCCCGGGGTCGTGCTCTCGGGCGAGGTCGTCGTCGGGCCCGGCGCGCTGCTCGGTAGCGGGGCCGTCGTGCTTCCCGGCGTCACCATCGGTCGGGACGCGGTGGTGGCGGCCGGCGCGGTCGTGACGAGCGACGTGAAGCCCGGGCAGACGGTGATGGGCGTGCCGGCTCGGGCGAGGAACCACGCGTGACCCGGACGCTCCTCGTCACGCCGGCCACGCGCGGGTGGGGCGAGTATCGCCGGCGCTGGGTACGCGCCCTCTACCGCCGTCACATCGAGCTCCTCCAGCGCGCGCTGTCCCGCGCGACCGTCGATCTCGCCGCGACGGATGAGGTGACTCTGCTGGCCGCGCGGGAGTTCGTCGATCCGTCGGCGTTGCCGGAACGGGTCGCCGTGCGGTACCTCGACGAGGAGGCGCTCAGGGTCGATCAGTCCGTCCGCCGCGGCGTGACGCAACGGCTCAACGAGGAGGCGTGGCGAGGGTGGCAGGGCGAGCCGGGTCTCACGTATCGCTCCGTCTGGCTGCCCGATCTGCTGACGCAGGTGCGTGGAACCGTGTTCTGGCTCGAGATCAGTGAGCCCTTCGCCATCGCCCGGCACGTCCTCGACGAGGTCCGACCCGACCGCGTGGTGTTGCTGAGCGGCACCACCACGCTCGAGCGCGTGGCCGGTCTTCTCGCGACTCGCCGTGGGATCGCCGCCGAACGCGCCGGCCGCCGGCTGCTCTTCGCCGACCTGTACGCGCGATTCCACCGCGTGCTCCAGTGGCGTGAAGAGCGACGCCGGCTCCGGGAGTTCCTCGACATGGCCCGCCCCGCCACCGCGCCGGCGTGTGACGGGAGCCAGCCGATCCTCTTCGTCACGTGCCGCGCCAGACATCACTACGTGGTGGACCCCGTGATCGAGTCGGTGCGACCGCTCGGCGTGCCGGCGCACGTCATCACGGCGCCGGTCCGGGACGGCGAGCTCGACGCCCGCGCTGACGCCCTCCGTGAGAGGGGCAACCGCGTCAGCCGACTCTCCGACTTCCTGCCGCGCGACGAGGCGCGGGCACTCGTCCGCCGCTACCGGCCCGTCTTCCGACGACTCTGGCGCAGGATCGCGTCCAGCCCCGACCTCGGCTCGCGCCTCACGTACGAGGGGGTTCCGCTCTTCGACATCGCGCGTCCGCTCCTGCGCGATTCGGTGGAGCGCACGCTGCTCGTCGCGCTGCTGCATTGCGAGGCTGCCCGGCGCGCGCTCGACGCGATCCAGCCGCGCGCGGTGTTGATCACGAGCAACCGCCGCTACACCGAGCGGGCGCTGGCGATCACCGCCCGCGCCCGGGGGATCCCGACGCTGCTCTTCTCGGGCGCGCTCATTACCCCGCGCGACGACTACCGGTTCTACGACCAGGTGGACCGCATCCTCGTGGCGGGGGACTACCTGAAGGACGACATCGTGGATCGCGAGACGCTCGATCCGCGCCTCGTCGCGGTGGCCGGCGACCCACGCTCCAACGTGGCCCGCATGATCCCGCGGGAGCGGCTCCGCGCCGACGTGTGCCGCGCCTTCGGCTTCGAGCCCTCGCGGCCGATCGTCGTGGCGCTCTCCAAGTACGTCTCGCGTATCTTCTCGACGCGCGAGAAGGAGGCGTACTACAGCAGCTTCTCGGGCGCGCTGGCACTGCTGCGCGAGTTCCAGATGCTGGTGAAGGTCCACCCGAACGAAGACTTGCCATTGCTCTCCGAGCAGGTCGCGCGATGGGAATGGCCCGACGCCGTGCTGACGAAGGACTACGACATCCACCGGCTGTTCGCGGCCGCCGACGTCGCGGTGATGGTCACGTCGATGGGCGGGCTCGAGGCGATGTCGCTCGGGTGTCCCGTCGTCGCGGTGCAGGAGCCGGGCAAGGACTACGAGGGCGACGGCATGCCCGCCTACGTCAGCAGCGGGGCGGCCCAGCGTGTCGACTTGGGCGACAGCCACGGGCTCGCCGCCGCCCTCCGCCGACTCGTGGAGGATCCCGATGAGCGGGCCCGCTGGGTCGAGCGCGGTCGGGCGTTCGCCGCCCGCTACGTGCACCCCGCGGACGGAAGGCTCGGCGAGCGACTCCTCGCGACGATCGAGGACGTGCGACGCCGGTGCGTGGCGGGACGCCCGTGAGGCTTCCGGCACGCGTCGTGGTGGCCGGGCGCACGATCGGGGGCGGGGCGCCGACCTTCGTCGTGGCCGAGGCGGGCGTGAACCACAACGGCGACCTCGACATGGCCCGGCGCTTGGTGGACGCGGCTGCCGACGCCGGCGCGGACGCCGTCAAGTTCCAGACCTTCCGCGCCGACGCGCTCGTGAGCCAACGGGCGCCGAAGGCGGCCTACCAGCGTGAGACCACCGGAATCGACGAGAGCCAGCGGGATATGCTGCGGCATCTCGAGCTCGGACGCGACGCGCACGCCGACCTCGCGGAGCACGCCGAGCGGCGCAGCCTGCTGTTCTTCTCCACGCCCTTCGACGAGGGCAGCGCCGATCTCCTGGAAGCGATCGGTGTCGCGCTCTTGAAGGTGCCCTCGGGGGAGATCACGAACCTCCCGCTCCTGCGTCACCTGGCGCGCAAGGGTCGCCCCCTGCTCGTGTCCACCGGCATGTCGACGCTGGACGAGGTGGAGCGCGCGGTCGCGGTGATCCAGGCCGAGGGGTGTTCATCCGTGGCGTTGCTCCACTGCGTGAGCGCCTACCCGGCTCCGGCCGCCGAGACCAACCTCCGCGCGATGGACACGCTCCGTGATCGCTTCCACTGCCCTGTCGGCCTCTCGGACCACAGTCTCGGCGTCGAGATCGCCATCGCCGCGGTGGCGCGGGGGGCGGAGATCGTCGAGAAGCACCTGACGCTCGACAGGAACCTGCCCGGGCCGGACCACCACGCGTCGCTCGATCCGAAAGAGTTCACGGCGATGGTGCGGGCGATCCGCGCCGTCGAGTCCGCGCTGGGCAACGGCGACAAGCGCCCGATGCCGTGCGAGGCGGACACGCGGCGGGTCGCGCGGCGGAGCCTCGTCGCGGCCGGGCCGATCCGCGCGGGCGACGTCCTGACGCGGGAGCGCGTCGCCGTCAAGCGGCCCGGCACCGGGATCTCGCCGACGGACCTCGATCGGGTCGTCGGTCGCCGGGTCCGACGCAATGTCGACGCCGACGAGCTCCTCCAGTGGGAGGATCTCGAGTGACCGGCCGCGCGCGCCGTCGAGTCGGCGTCGTGACGGTCAGCCGGTCGGACTGGGGGCATATCCTTCCGGTCCTCGAGGAGATCCGGCGCGCGGACGACCTCGAGCTGGTGCTGCTCGTGGCCGGCATGCACCTCGAGCCGGTCTTCGGCCTGACCGTGCGGGACATCGAGGCGGCGGGCTGGCGGATCGCCGGGCGGGTGCCGATGGACGAGACCGACGACTCTCCGCGCGCCATCGCCGCCTCCACCGCGCGCGGCGTCGAGGGGTTCGCTCGCTGCTTCGAGTCCCGGCGCTCGGACCTGCTCGTCGTCCTCGGCGATCGCTTCGAGATGCTCGCGGCGGCGGCGGCCGCGCTGCCCTTCGTCATCCCGGTCGCCCACATCCACGGCGGCGAGGAGTCCCAGGGCGCGACGGACAACCAGATCCGCCACGCCATCACCAAGCTCGCGCATCTGCATTTCGCGTCTGCCGAGACCCACGCGGGAAACCTCCGGCGCCTCGGTGAGGAGCCCTGGCGCATCCACACGGTCGGCGCCCCTGGCCTCGACCGCGTCCGCACAACCGCCCGGCTCGGGCGGGACGAGGTCGCGCGCGCGGTGGGGCTTCCCGAGCGCGGCCACTGGATCCTCGTCACCTTCCACCCGGTGACGCTCCAACCCGACGCGACTGCCGGCCACGTCGACGCCCTGCTGCGGGCCCTCGACAAGGTCGACGCCCCGCTCGTGGTGACCTACCCGAACGCGGACACCGCGGGGCGGACGATCATCGAGCGGATCGAGGAATTCGCGGCCCGGCATCCCCGGTGCCGGCTGGTCAGAAGCCTGGGGGAGCGCCTCTATCTTTCCCTTCTCGCCCACGCCGACGTCATGGTCGGCAACTCCTCGAGCGGTCTCATCGAGGCGCCCTCCTTCGCGCTGCCCGTCGTCAACGTGGGCGCTCGGCAGCAGGGACGGCTGCGCGGCGTGAACGTGATCGACGTCGAGCCCGACGCTGACGCGATCCTGGGCGGGATCGAGGCGGCGCTCGCGCCGGGCTTCCGCGACCGCCTGCGAGACGCGCCCAATCCGTACGGCGACGGCGGCGCGGCGCCGCGGATCGTCCGGGTGCTCCGTGAGGTCGCGCTCGACGCGCGACTGGTCGAGAAGCGCTTCCTTGGTTAGGCTCGCCGACGTCCTCGTGCGGGAGGGTGTCCCGCTGCTGCACGCCCTCGAGGCGATCACGCGCAGCGCCAAGCAGGTCGCGCTCGTCGTGGGCGACGACGGCCGGCTTCGCGGCCTCCTGACGGACGGCGACGTCCGCAGGGCCATCCTCCGCGGAGTGTCCCTCGAGTCGAAGGTCGACGAGGTCATGAACCGCGCGCCGTCGGTCGCTCAGGCCGGCGTGAGCGCCACCGACGCCGTCGCCCTGATGCGGGCGCGCCGTATCCGGCATCTGCCCGTGCTCGACCCGCGCGGCGTGGTCGTCGACCTCCTCGTGCTCGAGGAGCTCCTGGTCCCCGCGCCGCCGTTGCCCACGCCCGCGGTGATCATGGCCGGCGGGGAGGGGAGGCGGCTTCGGCCGCTGACGGAGGCGACGCCGAAGCCGCTCCTGACCGTGGGCGGCAAACCCCTCCTCGAGATCCTCATCGAGCGGCTGCGCCTCGCGGGCGTGACCCGCGTCCTGCTCGCCGTGCAGTACAAGTCCGCGCTGATCCGGGAGCGGATGGGCGACGGTCGGCGTCTCGGCGTCACGCTCGAGTACGTCGAGGAGCCCGAGCCTCTCGGCACGATGGGAGCGCTGCGGCTGCTCCGCGATGGGCTCCGCCACCCCTTCTTCGTGGTCAACGGCGACATCCTCACGAAGTGCGACTTCCGCGCGATGTGGGAGTTCCATCTGGCCCAGGGCTCGCCGGCGATGACGGTCGGGGTCTCCGTCCACCAGATCGACATCCCCTACGGCGAGTTCACCCTCCACGCGGATCGGATCACGCGCGTCGAGGAGAAGCCGCGCAAGGAGTATCCGATCAACGCGGGCATCTATCTCGTCGACCCGTCGGTCATCGAGCTGGTGCCCGCGGGCCGGTACCTCGACGCCACCGACCTGATCCGCGTGCTGCTCGATCGTGGCCGCGAGGTCGCCGCGTACCTCGTCCGCGAGTACTGGCTCGACGTGGGACGACCGCCGGACCTCGAGAAGGCGAACCGCGACGTGGCGGAGGGATTGTTCGAGTGACCACCGTGGGTGTCGTCGGTCTCGGCTACGTGGGGCTCACCCTCGCCGTGACCCTCGCCCGCAAGGGCTTCAGCGTCCACGCCATGGACACCGCCCCCGACGTCCTGGCGAGCGTCGGCGCCGGCCGTCCGCACCGGTACGAGCCGGGCGTCGAGGATGGGCTCCGCGCGTACCTCGGCGACCGACTCCACGTCGTCCCTGCCCTCCCGGAGCGTCGCGCCGACGTCGTCCTCCTCTGCGTCTCGACGCCGGTGGACCCGGAGACGTACGAGCCGCGCCTCGAGAACCTCCGTCGCGCCGCCGGCCACATCGCCGAGCGCTGCGCGCCGGAGACGCTCGTCATCGTCCGGTCGACGGTGCCCGTCGGCGCGACGCGCGCGGTCGTCCTGCCCGAGCTGGCGCATCGCTGGCCGCGACCGCGCCTGGTCTTCGCCCCCGAGCGGACGATCCAGGGACAAGCGCTCCGTGAGCTCGAGGAGCTGCCGCAGATCGTGGGCGGGATCGACGACGAGAGCGGAGCCGCCGCGGCGGCCTTCTTTGCCCGCGTGACGCGGCGGGTGGTGCGGGTGAGCTCGCTGGAGGCGGCCGAGCTCGTCAAGCTCGCCAACAATTGCCACACGGACCTCATCTATTCCTACGGCAACGAGGTCGCCCTCATCGCCGAGCGCTGGAGCCTCGACCCCCTGGAGATCATCCGCGCTGCCAACGTGGACTACCCGCGGCCGGACCTCGCGAAGCCCGGGTACGTGGGAGGGGGGTGCCTCTCGAAGGACCCGTACATCCTCCTCGCGGCGGCACGGGGCGCGGGCTATGTGCCGTGGCTCGTCGGCCAGGCGCGCGCGCTCAACGAGCACCTGCCGGTCCACGTGGCCGAGCGTCTGGTCGGCCTGGTGCGGCAGACCATCGGCCGGACCGAGGGCACGCGCCTGGCGGTGCTCGGCTGGGCCTACAAGGGCTGGCCGCCGACGGACGACATGCGCGGGACGCCGATCGTGCCGATGCTGCCGATCCTGCGCGCGGCGGGCTTCGACCTCCGCGGCCACGACCCCTGGGTTCGTCCCGAGGTCATTCGCGGCCACGGCGCCCTGCCCGTGAGCGCCGACGAGGCCTTCGACGGCGCCGACGCGATCCTGGTAGTGACGAACCACCCCGAATGGGCGAAGCTGGATCTCACGCGCCTGCTGTCGCGGCTCCACCGGCCCGCGGTCCTGTTCGACTCGTGGCGCATCCTCGACGAAGAGGTCGTGCGCGCCGTGGGCGTGCGCTACGCGGGGATCGGCTATGGCTAGGGCGTTGATCCTCGGCGGCGCCGGCTTCGTCGGCTACCACCTCGCGACGCGTCTGGCCGGCGAGGGCTACGCGGTCACGCTGGTGGACGACCTCTCGCGCGGCCGGCGCGACCCGGAGCTCGCAGCCCTGCGCGCCCGGCCGGGTGTCGAGTGGCTCGAGGCCGATCTCACGCGGCCGAGCGCCCTCGACCCGCTCCGCGGCGGGTGGGATCACGTGTACCTCCTCGCCGCCGTCGTCGGGGTCCGGAACGTGACGGCGGATCCCGCGCGCGTGATCCGGGTGAACACCGCGATCGTGCTGAACGTCCTCGACTGGCTCGCCGACCGCGGCGCGACACTCTTCTTCGCCTCGACGAGCGAGACCTACGCGGGTGGCGTCGCGGCGGGTGGGTTGCCGGTGCCCACGCCCGAGGACGTGCCGCTGTCCATCCCGGACATCCGCGAACCCCGCTTCGCCTACGCGGCGAGCAAGATCGTCGGCGAAGCGGCCGTCCTCCACACGGCGCGGGCCAGGGGGTTCCGCGCCGTCGTCGGGCGCCTGCACAACGTCTACGGCCCGCGCATGGGCGCCGATCACGTTATCCCGGAGGTCGCGCTCCGCGCGCTCCGTCGCGAGGATCCCTTCCGCGTCTGGGGTGGCGGGCAGCATCGCGCCTTCTGCCACGTCGCCGACGCCGTGGAGGCGATCGTGCGCCTCGTGGGCGCCGAGGCCGCGTGGGGCCAGGTGGTGAACGTCGGCAACGACGCGGAGGAGACCCGGATCGACGACCTGGTCGGCCTCGTGCTCCGCGTCGCCGGCGTCGCGCCGCGTCTCGAACGGCTGCCAGCGCCCCCCGGCTCCGTCGACCGGCGGTGCCCCGACCTGGGCCGGCTCCGGGCGTTGACCGGGTTCACGCCGAAGGTGTCGCTCGAGGCGGGGGTGCGCGAGACCTTCGAGTGGTACCGGACGTGGTGGCTCCGCGAGGAGGCGCGCCGGTGAGCGATCACCCCATCCCGAACGCCGTGCCCTACCTCGCCGGCAACGAATGGAAGTACCTCAAGGAGTGTCTCGACACGAACTGGGTGTCCTCGGCCGGTCCGTTCGTCGAGCGCTTCGAGCGCGAGGCGGCCCGCGTGACGGGCGTGACGCACGCGGTGGCGACCGTCAACGGGACGGCGGCGCTCCACGTCGCGCTCCACGCCGCCGGCGTCCGGCCGGGGGACGAGGTGCTCGTGCCCACGCTCACGTTCGTCGCGACGGTGAACGCGATCACCTACTGCGGCGCGCACCCGGTCTTCCACGACGTCGAACCCGTCGCGTGGGGCCTCGACCCCGACAAGGTCGCCGACTTCCTCGCGAACGAGTGCCTGGTGAAGGACGGGCAGGTGGTGAACCGGGCGACGGGGCGCGTGGTCCGGGCGGTCGTGCCCGTGCACCTCTACGGACATCCGTGCGACCTCGACCCCGTGCTCGAGCTCGCCCGGCGCTACCCGCTCGTCGTGATCGAGGACGCCGCGGAGGCGTTGGGCGCGCGCTACCGCGGACGGCCCGTGGGCGCCGACGGTCTCGCGGGGTGCCTCTCGTTCAATGGCAACAAGATCGTGACCGCCGGCGGGGGCGGCATGGTGCTGACGCGCGACGCGCGGCTGGCCCAACGGGTCCGGTCCCTGACGACACAGGCCCGCAGCGACTCGATCGAGTTCGTCCACAACGAGGTGGGTTTCAACTACCGGCTCACGAACCTCCAGGCGGCGCTCGGCGTGGCCCAGCTCGAGCAGCTCGAGGAGTTCGTCCGGCGCAAGCGCGAGACCGCGCATCACTACACGGACGCGCTCCGACCTCTCGGCGGCGTCGAGCCGCTCGGTGAGGCGCCCTGGGCCGTCTCGAGCTTCTGGATGTTCTCGGTCCTCCTCGAGCCGGCGGTGTGGGGTGACGCGCGCCAGCTCCTCGTCCGGGCGAACCGCGCCGGGATTCAGTTGCGGCCGCTCTGGTATCCGGCGCACCGGCAATCGCCCTACGCGGGCTGTCGCGCCTACCGCATCGAGGTCGCCGACCGCCTGCACGCGCGTGGCGTGTCGCTGCCGTGCTCCGTCGGCATCACCGAGGAGGAGCGGTGGCGCGTCATCCGCTTCCTCGAGGCGTCGCGCCGATGACGGGCCTCAGACGCGGGCCTCGACGCCGAAGCGTCGCAGACAGAAGAGGAGGTCGCCGACGCAGCCGGTGCACAGCTTGCCCGTTCCGTCCCGCTCCGGGAGCGGCCAGCGGCCGTCGCGGCAGGCGCGGCGGAGCTCGCCGACGGTCAGCCCCGTGCAGTAGCAGAGGAGGAGCGCGTCGTCCGGAGGCGTTCCCTCGGGGCGCGCGCTCACTTGTAGTACGTGAACAGGTGGTCGAACAGGACCAGCTCGCCGCCGGCCTCGCGCCGCCCGACGACGTAGGCGACGAGACGGAACAGGGCCTTCAGCTCGACACGGTCGAGACGACGTCCCGCGTCCTCGGCCGGCAGCGGAATCTCGGCGTGCGCCTTGGGGTCCAGCCGCACGTCGCGCGCGATGCGGCGATCGCCGTAGTGCGCGGTGACCTGCGCCTCGACGGGCGCCCAGCGGGACAGCGAGCCCAGCAGGAGCGAGTAGCGCTCGGCGAATGGGCGGTGCGGGAACGGGTACGTCTCGAAGTTGTTGATGTTCGTCGCGCCGATCCGTGCGGGCACGCCGCCGAGGCCGGCGTTCACCGCGTAGTAGATCGCCGGCGCCGTCGAGCCACGCCGGTGGAGGTAGCCGTAGTGGTGCGGGCGATAGGGGAAGATGCCGGGGTCATAGCGAGCGTCGAAGGTCACCAGCACGCGCTGGGGCGCGGGCGCGACGGCCTCGACGAGCGCCGCCAGGTCGAGCACCTCCTGGCGCGGATCGACCAAGGGCGCGCCCAGGGGCTGCCCCGCGGCGTCCCAGACCTGGACCTCGAGCGAGTGGAGCCGGCGGTGCGACGCGGCGTCGCGCTGGTGGATCAGCTCGACCAGGTGCTCGTCGCCGCGCTCGTGGAAGGTCGCCGACAGGAGACCGGAGAGGCTACTTGACATGCATGAGCGATAGCAGGCCGGCGAGGTCCTTGGGCCCGGCACCGACGAGGTACAGGTTGAACCAGGCGTTGCCGGTGAGGCGCAGCCGCCAGACCCGGGTGCCCGCCGCCGGCGGCACGCCGAGGCTCGCGACGTTCACGAGC
>JBOHQB010000497.1:0-3988 GCA_050731995.1 Candidatus Rokuibacteriota bacterium | reverse complement strand
GCGAGCCCGAGCTCCGCCGCGCGGCGCGCGAGCGGCGAGGTCGCGTCCGTCTCCGCCTCGTCGGCGTCGCCCCCGACGATCAGGAGCCGCGCTCCGGCATTGCGCGTGCGAAGGCAGGCGAGCGCCGTGAGCAGCGTGTCGAGCCCCTTGATTGGTGTGAGCCGGCCGACGTAGAGGAGCAGCGGCTCGACGCCGACACCGAGCGCCCGCCGCGCCGCCGCGCGATCGCCCGGACGGAACAGGTCGGTGTCCACCCCGCAGGGGATGACGGCGATCCGCGCGGGGTCCGCGTCGTAGTGCTCGACCAGGTGGCGCCGCTCCACGACGTTGGCCGCCACGAGACGGTCCGCCTCGGCGATGACGCGGGTCTCTCCGGCGATCCGCACGTCGGGCTCGCGGTCGGGATCCGTGGCCGCCACGCGGTTCTTGAGGCGGCCGAGCGTATGGAACATCGCCACCACCGGCGTCGACCGGCGCGCGCGGAGGCGGAGCGCGACCTCGCCCGAAAGCCAGTAGTGGGCGTGAATCAGGTCATAGTCCACGTCCCGCGTCCTTCGCCACGCCTCCACCCCGTCCGCGAACTGGTCGAGGTGATTGTGGATCGTCTCGCGGGCGATCGGCGCCTCCGGACCCGCGGCCAGATGGATCACCCTCGCCCGGTCACCGAGCGCGACGACGCGCGGGATGTCGCGATTCTGCGAGCGCGTGAACACGTCCACCTCGACGCCCATCCGCCCGAGCTCGCGCGCGAGCTCGCGGACGTAGACGTTCATGCCGCCCGTCTCCTTGCCGCCGAGGGCGGCGAGCGGACAAGTGTGGACGCTCAGCATCGCGACGCGGAGACTCACGCCGGCCCGACCCTCACGAGGCAGACCGCCTCCGGCGACGGGCCGAACTCGTACTTGTAACGCTCCTCGCCGCGCAGAAAGTCGAAGCGTCGCCGGCCGCGCGCGATCGCGTCGCGGATGACGTCGGTGAGGAGCACGAGCCCGGGCGCCAGCGCGGCGCGCTCGGGCGCGAAGCCGGAGTTGTAGAGGCCGACCGTGTCGCCCCACTCGAGCGTCACGAACGCGGCGATCGGCCCGTCGGGAAGGTCGAGGAACCAGAGCCGCGCCTGGCCGCGCGCGGCGAGCGCGCCCAGCGTCGCGCGGAAGAAGCCCGCCATCGCCTCGTCCATGAACTTCGCCTTGCCGGCGCGCGACGCGCGGTGGAGCCGCAGGAAGTCGTCGAGCCGCGCCTCGACGTCGCCGGGCGCCGACGCGCAGGTCGCGCGGGCACCGGGCGCTTCGCGCTCGAGCCGGCGCGCCTTGCGGCCGAGCTCGTGGCGAGGCTTGCCCTGTAGCCCCGCCCAGTACGCGTCCCACGTCGCGGGCAGGTCCAGCACGGGACATCGCTCCTCGACGGTCACCGTCGCCGCGAGACCGCAGGCGCGCGCCAGCGCCGGGAGCGCGCCGACCGTCGGCGAGGCAGCGGGCACGGCGTGGAGCTCCCAGACGTCCCGGGAGGCGGCGCGCGAGCCGAGCAGCGCTGTCCACGCCTCCTCCTCGCGCCCGCGGACGGCGAGCAGGTCGAGGTAGTCCGAGATGTCGGCGCCGCCGATGAGGGTCAGACGGCCGGGGGCCTCCTCGTAGAGCGGCAGCACGGCGACGAGCGCGCCGTCCCGGTCGGTGACACGCCGGAGCTCGACGCGACGGTTCGCGGCGAACGCGCGGAGCCACTCGCCCTGCCACGCCCACGAGAGGAACGGTGCCGGCAGCCGGGACACCGCGTGCAGGCGGTCCCACGCGTCGGGGTCGACGGCCTGCAGACGGTCGTCCAGCTCGACTTTCACAGATCCTCGGATGCCGCTGCCGTGTCGGCGGACTCGCCGCTCGGGCCGGCGTCGCCCTCGGCCAGCGTCTCGTCCATCGCCGCCTCGAAGTCGTCGCCGAGGTCGTCGCCGAACTCGCGCCCCATCTTCTTCATGAACCGGCCGACGCTGGCGGGATCGTTCTCGTCGAGGTCGCCGAAGGAGGACGGCTCGCCGAGCGAGTCCAGGCGCGCGTCCTCGGACTTGGGCGAGACGAACCGGGACATCAGCCGGCTGAGCGCGGTCGAGCCGCAGCGGGGGCAGGTCGGAGCGGCCGCGTCAGCCGCGGCGCGGATCAGCAGGCTGACGCGGCGTCGACAGTCGCCGCATTCGTACTCGTAAATCGGCATGCCGCCTACGATACTAGCAAACGCACGGGAGTTCAGCCCGCCGCGGTGAACAGCGCCTCGAGCCGCGTAACGGCACGGTCCCAGTCGAAGGCGGTTGTCACGCGGCGCCGGCCCGCCTCCGCGATCCGCGCCCGGAGCGACGCATCCCCGGCCAGGCGGGCGAGCTTGTCGGCAAGGTCGGCGACATCCCCAGCCCCTCGTCCCAGGACGGGCAGAGGTAGACGTCCGCCCCGCTGTAGAGGGCGGCGAGCGATTCCTGGGGCGGGTTGGCGTGGACCTCGTCGTAGGGCAGCGCCTCGCGCGGGCGCTTGACGCCGAAGCCCACCAGCAGGACTTCCGGGTGCCGCACCTTCACGGCGGCGATCGCCTCCAGCCCTTCGCGCACCCCCTTCCACGCGTACTCGTGGTGAAGCATGAGGGCGCGGAGCGCTTGTGTCCAGTTTCATTGCTAAAAAACTTGACACAAGACCGAAGCGCGGCCACCCTCAGGGCCATGAAGGACGCTCACACTACCTCTGAGCCCACCAGAACGGCCTCTGCCGTGCGCCGGCGCATCGAGCACGGGGCTGAACGTGTATGGCGTCTTGAAGATTTTCGTGACTTGCCGTCGGGTGCCGTCGCAAGGGCCCTTTCGCGCCTTGCCGCCGCCGGCCTAATCGAGCGATTAAGCAAGGGCACGTATTACCGCTCCCGGCAGACAGCCTTTGGAAAGAGCCGCCCGAACCCGGCCGCGATCCAGAAGCTCGCTTCCGACCGCAAGCCGTTCTTCCCGTCGGGCGTCGCGGCGGCAAACCACCTAGGCTTCACTACTCAGACCGCCCCTCGCGGCCAAGTGGCGACCAGCGCCAGCAGCCTGCCGCGGAAGCTCATCGGCCAGAACACCCTCGTGCATACGCGCCGACCGCAAGCGTGGTCTACCCTCTTGGAGACGGACGCGGCACTCCTGGACTTCCTCCGCCGCGGCGGTCGGACAAGCGAGCTGTCGCCCGAAGACACCGTCCGCAGAACGCTCCTCCTCTTGCGTGAACGCCGGCGCTACGAGCGGCTTATCGAGATCGCCGACACCGAACCGCCCCGGGTGCGGGCATTGCTCGGCTCTCTTGGAGAACGACTCGGAAAGAGCGGAAAGACGCTCGCCCGGCTCCGTGATTCCCTGAACCCGCTGTCGCGATTCGACTTCGGCATGCTGGCGTGCCTGCCGAATGCGCGCGCGTGGCAGGCAAAGGAGCGGCGCGCGTGAGACTCTTCGAGCATTCCGATTTCGAGCAGGCGATCCTTCGCGCCGAGGAGCACTTCCGTGGTCGAGCGTTGCGCCCGCCCATCATCGAGCGGCTCCACGAAGAATTCTGCTCTTCAGCCTCGTGGTGAGTGGGCAGATCAAGTTGCGCAGAATCGACGGCTGGCGGAAGATCGCCGCGGTGCTCAGTCAGCGCACGGCGGTGGCGGCATGATGATTTTACGCGCTGCGCTCACAGTAGTCCTCGCCCTCGGCCTCCTCGCCGCGCCGCCCGCCGCCGAGGCGCAGCAGGCGGCCAAGATCGCTCGAATAGGCTACCTGTCGCTTAACTTGGCCGGTAACCCCCGCCCGCGCGAGGCCTTCCTTCAAGGACTGCGTGACCTCGGCTACGTCGAGGGCCGCAACGTCGTGATTGAATACCGAGATGCCGAGGGGAAGCTCGAGCGGCTCCCCGCTCTTGCGGCCGAACTGGTTGCTGTCTGGCCATTCCGGGCGCGCTGATTGAATTGAAACGGTGGCCGTAATCGACTGAAGCGCGGAGGGACCTAGGTG
>JBOHQB010000496.1:0-3812 GCA_050731995.1 Candidatus Rokuibacteriota bacterium | reverse complement strand
GGCTGACGGCGGCCGGCGCGGGCGTGGTCGCGACCGGCGCCGGCGGCTGCGCCTCGAGACGCTTGATCCGCTCGGACATCTGATCGATGGACTTCTGATACTGCTGCTGCATCGTCTCGAACTGCCGCCGCATCTGCTCGATCTCTTTCCGCAGCGCCTCGGCCTCCTGCGCGGCGGCGGGCGAGTGGGCGGCAACCACAGCCACAACGACACCGATGACGATCCATGCGCGCATAGCGTCCTCCGTCGAGAGAATCGGATGTTCGCGACCCGTCGCCATCGAACGGCGCGCGGGCGGTGGAACGGACGGAGCGGGCTAGCGGACGGGTGGGGCGCGGACGTCGGCGAGGCGCAGCGAGGCGCCGAGCCGATGCGTGACACTGAACGGAGCGATCGCGACGGTGACGATGACGAGCGGAGCGGCAGAGAGCGCCTGCACGAGGAGCGCGCTCGGCGCCAGCGTCGCGAGGAGCGCGAGCGAGCAGTCTTCGTTGTAGAGGCCGACCTCCCCGGTCGCGTGGGAGTGGGAGACCGCCGCGCCGGACAGCGCGGCACTCAGCACCACCGCGATCGCGAGCAGTGCGATCAGGGTGACGCCTGAGGTGGTGCGACCGAGTCGCCGAGCATTCATCGCGCAGGGAACGATACACGAGCCGCGGGCGGATTTCAAAATATCACCCGCCGGTTCACCGAGACTGCGGTTGCTGCTCCATTCGCACGGCGAACGCCACCTCGTCCAGTGTGTCCCCATCGACAGCCGCCTTGACAAGGTAGCGCCGACCAGGGGTCCACGGCAGTGGAGCGATCGTCACCGCGAGGGGCAGATTGAAAGAGCGCCCCGGTGGTCCCGGGGGTCGGCCGACGTCGAAGTCAGCCTCGATCTTGAACGGCTCATTCCCTGCCGGCGTCACCACGTTCAGCGGGCGCCCGTCCTCGTCGTCGATGACGATCTCGAGATGCCGGCGTCGGTTGGTTTCCTCCCACAGCACTTCGATGATGCCGGCGAGCGCGAACGGCTGCGGCGGAGGGCCGATCTCGGTCCATCCGCCGCCAAGCATGAACACGAGCCCTTCACGGACCTCGGCGGAGTCAGCGAGTAACAGCCGGAGCTTCATTTCGCCGGAGGCGTGGTACCTACCTGGATCTTGGAGCCGGGGTGAGGAGGAGGATATGCCGCGGCCCTGATGATGCTTCCGACAGCGGGCGTACTCGCGGTGTTCTTCCACACGAACGGTGATTCCTTCATTCTGATCGAGGGTGCCTTTTCCATCGCCGATCCTCCGCTCACCATTGTCGTAGCGGCCGCCGCTGAATAGCATATGGCCGCACGATCGAGCAGGCGTCAAGTGTTGAAAGAATCAGACGGTCGCGCCGCTCTGGGGGAGGGCTCACCCGAGGCGGATCAGGCCCGCCAGTTCGCGCGCGTCGGCAGGATGTGGTCGGCGATGAGGTTGCGCATCATCTCGAGCGTGCCGCCGCCGATCGCGAACATCCGCGCGTCGCGCATCATCCGCTCGAGCGGCAACGTGCGGCCGTAGCCGGCGGCGCCGTGGATCTGCAGCGCCTCGCTCGTCACCTGCTGAGCGGTCTCCGCCGCGAAGGTCTTCGCCTTCGCCGCCTCGAGCGCGTCGGGGAAGTCCCGGCCGGCCCGCGCCGCGGCGCGGTGGATCAGCAGGCGCGCGGCGTCGAGCTTGATCGCCATGTCGGCGAGCTTCCAGCGGATGCCCTGAAACTCGCCGATCGGCCGGCCGAACTGGCGGCGCTCGGTCGCGTAGCGGAGTGCCAGCTCATAGGCGCCCTGCGCCAATCCGAGCGCGACGGTGGCGGCGCCGAGGCGCTGGCCGTTGTAGGCGGCCATGAGCTTCTTGAAGCCATCGCCGGGTGGAACGAGCAGCTGCTCGCGCGGGACGAGGCAGCGGTCGAAGTGGAGCTCCCCCTCGGGAATCCCGCGAAGCCCCATCATGTACTCGCGTCGGCCAATCGTGAAGCCCGGCGCGTCACGCTCGACGAGGAGGCCGCCGATCCCCTCGGCGCCGGGCCGCCCGCCGAAGCGCGCGAAGACGAGGTAGAGGCGCGAGGTGCCCGCGCCCGTGATCCAGCACTTGTGGCCGGTGAGGGCAAAGCCGCCGGCGACCTCGTCGGCGCGCGTCTCGAGATCCGTCGCCGCCGAGCCCGCCGCGGGCTCGCTGATCGCGATCGCCGGCTTGTCGCCCTCGAGGACCCACGGGAAGTATCGGCGCCGCTGCGGGTCGGTGCCGTACGCGCGGAGCGCGCCGACGACGCCGAGGCTCCCCTCGACCACGATCCGCCCGGTGATCCCGCACGCGCGCGCGACCTCCTCAATCGCGAGCACGACGTCGAGCACCGGGCGATCCGGGCCGCCGTGCTCGCGCGGAATCGTCATGCCCATGAGCCCGGCGGCGACGAGGTCCTTGACGTTCTCCCAGGGGTACTCCTCGGACGCGTCCCATTTCTGGGCGCGCGGCGCGAACGTCGTGTCCGCGAGCTCGCGCGCGCGCGCGCGAAACGCCTGCTGCTCGGCCGTCAAATCCAGGTTCACAGGTGGATCGCCTGGCCGAGCGCGGCGAGTGTCGCCTCGAGCGCGGCCTCGGAGAGCGCGGGATGCGCGTGGATCGTGTGGACGATTTCCTCGAGCGTCGCCTCGAGCGTCTTGCCGACGGCGAACTCGTGGATGATCTCGGTCGCCTCGGGGCCGATGATGTGGGCGCCGAGGATCTCCGCCGTCCTGGCGTCGGCGATCACCTTGACGAACCCCTCGGTCTCGCCAAGTGCCTGGGCCTTGCCCGAGGCGGTGAACGGGAACCGGCCGACGGCGACCTCGCGTCCATTCTCGCGCGCCTTCGCCTCGCTGAGTCCGATGGACGCGATCTGCGGCCGGCAGTAGGTGCACGAGGGGACGTTCGTGTAGTCGAGCGGCCGCGGGTCCCGGCCCGCGATCGTCTCGGCGGCGAGCACGCCCTCCGCCATCGCCTTGTGCGCGAGGAGCGGCGGACCCGCCACGTCGCCGATGGCGTAGAGCCCCTTCACGGACGTCTCCATGCGCGGCGAGACCTTCACGTATCCGCGGTCGAGCGCGACGCCGAGCGGCTCGAGACCGATCCCCGTGACGCGCGCCTGGCGTCCGACGGCCATGAGGACCTGCTCGGCCTCGAGCCGGCCCGCGTCGGTCTCGACGACGACGGACGCGCCGCCCGCCTTCACGGCCGTGACCTTCACGCCGGTCTTGATCTCGATCCCGCGCCGCTGGAAGGACCGGGCGAGCTCTTTGGAGACCTCCTCGTCCTCGACAGGCACAACCCGCGGCAGCGCTTCGAGCAGCGTCACCTCCGCGCCATACGTCCGGTAGACGTCGGCGAACTCGACGCCCACCGCGCCCGCGCCGATGACGATCAGCGACGCCGGTCGGTGCTCCTGCCGGACGGCGCCGTTGGACGAGAGGACGCGCCGCTCGTCGAGGACGACGCCGGGGAGCGATTTCGGCTCCGAGCCGGTCGCCAGGATGACGTGGCGCGCCTCGATCGTGTCGGTCGCGGCCCCGCCCGCGGTCGGCGTCACGGTCACGCGCGTCGGTGAGGCGAGCGCACCGCGGCCGGGCACGAGCGTGATCTTGTTCTTCCGGAACAGAAACTCGACGCCTTTGGCCATCCGGTCGGCGACGGCGCGGCTGCGCCGCACGGCCTCGCCGTAGTCGGCCTGGAATTTCTCGATCCGGATGCCGAAGGCCTCGGCCTTCTCGACGAGGTGGAGGACTTCGGCGTTGCGCAGGAGCGCCTTCGTCGGGATGCAGCCCC
>JBOHQB010000495.1:0-1603 GCA_050731995.1 Candidatus Rokuibacteriota bacterium | reverse complement strand
GCTCGAGTTCCTCTCGGGCGATAGGGCGCAGCAGCTCTTCGCGAACACGAGCATGGAGTTTCCCGTCAATCCGAAGGCGGAAGTGCACCCCATCGTCCGCGCCTGGGGCCCGTTCCGTCAGGACGACGTCAACGTGGCCGCGGCTGGTGAGTTCCAGGCGGCCGCCACGCGGCTCAGCGATCGCGCCGAGTACAAGTAAGCCCTGGCGTCACCCCGGCGGCCTCACTCTCGCCGCCCGCGCGATCGCCTTCGTGGTCGCCCTTCCGCTCCTCGCCGTGCTCGCGGCGTGGCGGGCGCCGGCGCTCGACGTGTGGGCGCACCTCGGGAACACACAGCTTCCCGCGATCCTCTGGAACACCCTGACGCTCCTCGTGGGCGTCGGCGTGGGAAGCATCGCGCTCGGTACCTGCCTCGCGTGGCTCGTCGCCGCGTACCGGTTCCCCGGCGTCGCAATCTTCGAGTGGGCGCTCGTGCTGCCGCTGGCGCTGCCCGCGTACGTGATGGGCTTCGTCCTCCTCGGCGTGTTCGAATTCGCAGGGCCGCTCCAGTCGCTCGCGCGTCGCGTGGCCGGGCCGGGCGTGGGCTTTCCCGAGATCCGAAGCGGGTGGGGCGTCACGCTCACCATGACGCTCGTCTTCTATCCCTACGTCTACGTGCTCGCCCGGACGGCCTTCCAGGAGCAGGCCGCGAGCCTGATGGAAGCCGCGCGCAGCCTCGGGCGATCGAGACCGCGCGCGTTCCTCGCGGTCGCCATGCCGCTCGCGCGGCCCGCGATCGTCGCGGGCGGGGCGCTGGCGATGATGGAAGCCCTCGCCGACCTCGGCACGGTCTCGCTCTTCGGCCACCGGACGCTCACGGACGCCGTGTACCGGACGTGGGCGGGGATGTTCGACCGGGTCGCGGCGACGCAGCTCGCGAGCCTCCTGCTCCTCGGCGCGTTCGCGCTGCTGAGCTTCGAGCGCGCGACGCGTGGCGGACGCCGCTTTCTGAATCGTCCGCGCGCGGAGCGCAGGCTCGTCCGCGTCGCGCTGACGGGCCGCGCGGCGCTCGCGGCGACGGCCACCTGCAGCGCGGTCCTCGCGCTCGCGTTCGTGCTCCCCGTGGGCCAGCTCCTGCTGTGGGCGTGGCGCCGCGGCGTCGACGCTGGCGTCCCCGCCGGCTTCGGCCGGCTCGTCGCCGATACCGCGTGGCTTGCGGGGAGCGCGGCCGTGTTCGTCACCGCCGTCGGCCTCACGCTCGCCTATGCGCGGCGCCTCGACCCCTCGCGGACGACCCGCCTCATCACGGATTTCTCGGCCATGGGGTACGCGGTCCCCGGCGCCGTGATCGCCGCTGGCGTCCTCGCGCCGCTGGCGTACATGGACCGAGGCCTCGCGGCGCTCCTGCGTGCGCTCGGCAGTCCCGTCGAGATTCTCCTCACCGCCTCCATCGCCGGCATCCTGCTCGCGTACCTCGTCCGCTTCCTCGCCGTCGCGCTCCAGGGGCTCGACGCGGCGCTTGGACGGATTCCACGCAGCATCGACGAAGCCTCGCGCTCCCTCGGCGTCGCCGGGCGGCGGATGATGGTTCGCGTTCACCTGCCCCTGCTCCGCGGCGGGCTCGC
>JBOHQB010000494.1:0-6859 GCA_050731995.1 Candidatus Rokuibacteriota bacterium | reverse complement strand
CCTAGCCGGCGGGAGGTTCTCCGAGCGCGGCCTCGACACCGCGCGTGAGCTCGATCGGGGTGAAGGGCTTGAGGACGACGTGCTGGACCCCCGTCTCGGTCGCCTGGCCGATCACCTCACGCGTGCCGTGGGCCGTAATCATGACGACGCGAATGCCGGGTCGGAGCACCCAGGCGCGCTTGATGAAGTCGAGCCCGTTGAGCTCGGGCATCTTGTAGTCGACCACGACCAGATCCGTGGGCGTCGTGGTCAGGTGCTGGAGCGCCTCCTCGGCCTTCGTGAAGCCCACGACCGTGTGGCCCTGCCCTTCGAGCACGCGCGAGCACATGTGGACGATCGAGGGCTCGTCGTCCACGACCATGATGTTCATGCGCGCGCGCTCCCCCGCCGCTCGTCGGCGCGGAGCTTGTACTCGACCGAGTCGACGAGCGCCCGCCACGAGGCCTCGATGATGTTGTCGGCGACGCCCACGGTGCCCCACGTCTCCTCACCGTCGCCGGAGGTGATGAGCACGCGTGTCTTGGCGGCGGTGCCCTTCGACTCGTCGAGGATGCGGACCTTGTAGTCCAGCAGCTTCATCTCCTTGAGGTTCGGATAGAACTCCTCGAGCGCCTTGCGGAGTGCGTGGTCGAGCGCGTTGACGGGCCCGTTGCCAGACGCCGCCGTGTGCTCGAGCATGCCCTTGACGCGCACGCGGACCGTCGCCTCGGCGACCGGCTCGCCGTCGCCGCTCTCCTCCTCGATGATCACGCGGTACGCTTCCAGCGCGAAGTAGGGCGTGAGGCGGCCGAGCGCGCGCTCCATCAAGAGCTCGAACGACGCCTCCGCGCCCTCGAACTGGAATCCCTCGTCCTCGAGCTTCTTGAGGGTGTCCAGGATGCGGCGCGAGTCGGGCGTCTCGCGGTCGAGGTCGATGCCGTACTCGCGCGCCTTCCAGAGGATGTTGGACCTGCCCGCGAGCTCGGAGACCAGGACCCGGCGGTGATTGCCCACGGCCTCCGGATTGATGTGCTCGTACGTCTCGGGGTGCTTCACCACGGCGGACACGTGCATGCCGCCCTTGTGCGCGAACGCCGAGTCCCCCACGTAGGGCTGCGCGTCCCACGGCTTCCGATTCGCGAGCTCCGACACGAAGCGCGAGACGTCGCGCAGCTCGCGCACGTTGTTCTCCGGGATGCAGGAGTAGCCGAGCTTCAGCACGAGGTTCGGGATGACCGAGACGAGGTTGGCGTTCCCGCAACGCTCGCCGAAGCCGTTCATGGTCCCCTGCACCTGGTCGCAGCCCTCGAGCACCGCGGCGATCGAGTTCGCCACCGCGCACTCGGCGTCGTTGTGAACGTGGATACCGAGCGGGGCCTTCACGTGCCGCCGGACTTCCCGCACGACCGCGGCGAGATCCTGGGGCAGCGTGCCGCCGTTGGTGTCGCAGAGGACGAGCCAGTGGGCGCCGGCCGCTTCGGCCGCCTGGAGCGCCGCGAGCGCGTAGTCGCGGTTGGCGCGGAAGCCGTCGAAGAAGTGCTCGGCGTCGAAGAGCACCTCCTCCATGCGCGGGCGGAGCCACGAGATCGTATCCCCGATCATGGATATGTTTTCGTCGAGCGTCGTGCCGAGCGCCTCGGTGACGTGGAAGTCCCACGTCTTGCCGACGATCGTCGCGACCGGCGCGCCCGCATCCACGAGAGCTGTCATATTCGGATCGCCCTCGGCCCGGCCGCCGGCCCGCCGCGTCATGCTGAAGGCGGCGAGGCGCGCGTGCTTGAAGGCGACGTCCTGCATGCGGCGGAAGAAGCGCAGGTCTTTGGGATTCGAGCCTGGCCAGCCGCCCTCTATATAGTGGATCCCCAGCGCGTCGAGGCGCGTGGCGAGGCGGACCTTGTCCTCCATCGAGAAGGACACACCCTCCCCCTGGGTGCCGTCCCGGAGGGTCGTGTCGTAAATCTTGATCAAACGACGCATTTTCGTGTCTGCATACTATCGGCGACCGGGCTTCGGGGTGTCAAGTTTGCGGGCTGGGGAGAAGCAGGCTACGGGTGAGACTCATCGGTGGCCGGCTTGATCGAAAACGGCAGCCGCCAGGCGTCCTCCGTGGCGCCGTTGACACTGCAGCGCCAGACGTAGTCGCGTCCGGGCTCCAGCGGGAGCGGCCCGATGTTCATCGCGACCGGCACGGTCTGCGGCGTGCCCGGCTTGAGCCCCGCCGGCCGCCCGACCTCGAAGCCCCCGTCGATCTCCACGGGCCGCTCGCCGGTCGGCGTGGAAACCATCACGGGCCGGCCGTCGCCGTCCACGAGATCGACGCGCAGGAAGTGGCGGCGGTTCGTCTCGTCCCAGGGAATCTCGATGAGGACCGCGATCGCGAAGGGCGCGGGCCCCGGACCCGTGACGGTCCGGCCGCCGCCCATGATGTAGAGCTTGCCGTTCACGGCCTCGGCGTAGTCCGCGAGCATCAGCGTGAGCTTCATGGCTGTGCGAGCCGCAGCCCGTTCGACGGGCGAGGCGAGTCTGTCGTCATCGGACCGGCGTCCCGCGGCGAGCGCGGGCGATGACTACCGCTGCTGAAAGTAACCAGGAAGCTGGCGCCACTGGTAGACGCCGGCACCAGGAGTCTCGAGCGTCCACCGCGGCGGATAGATTGTGCCTCTGGTTGTCTCGGTGGCCCAGTAGCCCGGAATCTCGACGTACTGCGTCTGCCACTCCTCGGGGATTCCTTCGGGCTGCCGGACGTAGACCTGGATCGGAACGATCTGCGGCTCCATCCAGACTTGCCTGATCACCTGCCCGATCATCGTTTGTGGGGAGGTGATGCCGGTCCACGGCATCGTCGGATGCGGCGGAGCCACGGCCGAGGGCGGGCTGCCGGGCGGTGGCACTGTGGCGGTGGGCGAGGGCGCCTGGGCGAAGGCGACCGACGCCAGCGAGAGCACGGCGAGCACGTCTACCAGAATCCGCATCGACCTGATTATATACCCATGCGCGTGGGATCTCCGCGCATGCCTCCTCGCGCTAGACGGCGCCGGCGGCCCGGAGGCAGGTGATATCCGCTGGCGACATGCCAAGGACGCTGCGCAGCACAGCCTCGGTGTGCTGCCCCAACCGCGGGGGCGGCAGGGCGGCCTTTCCCGGGGTCGCGTGCAGGCGCACCGGGACCCCCATCACCGTCACGCGCCCCGCCGCGGGATGCGGCAGCGTGACGACCATGCCGCGCGCCTTGAGGTGCGGGCTCTCGCAGACCTCGGGCACCGTGCGAATACGGCCGGCCGGCACGCCGACCTCTTCGAAGCGCTTCATCCACTCGTCCGCGGCGCGCGCGCCCAGGATCTCGTTCAGCAACGGGACCAGCGTCGCGCGGTTCTCGACGCGCTTCGCCTCGGTCGCGTAGCGCTGATCCTTCGCGAGCTCGGGCCGTTCCATCGCTGCGCAGCAGCGCTCCCAGAGCGAGTTGTTGGCGACGCCGAGTGTGAGGTAGGCGTCGGCGGCCTTGAAGACCTCGTACGGCACGATCGAGGGATGGGCGTTGCCCCGGCGCGTCGGGCGCTGCCCCGTGCCGAAGTAGATGCCGGCCTGATAGGTCAGGAGCGAGGCCATCACGTCGAGCATGGCGATCTCGACCTTCTGGCCGCGGCGCGTCGCGCCCCGCGCCAGGAGCGCGAGCGTCACGCCGTGCGCGGCCGCCAGGCCCGCGACGAGGTCGGCGATCGAGTTGCCGACCTTCACCGGCGGCCCGTCGGTGAAGCCCGTGAGGTCCATGATCCCGGACTCGGCCTGCACGACGAGGTCGTACCCCGCGCGGTGCGCCTCGGGCCCCGACTCGCCGAAGCCCGAGATCGCGCAGTAGACGAGCCGCGGGTTGAGCCGGCGGAGCGTCTTCCAGCCGAGTCCGAGGCGCTCCATCGTCCCGGTGCGGAAGTTCTCGAGGAGCACGTCGCTCTTCTTCGCCAGACGCCGGAGGATCTCGCGCCCCTCGGGAGCCTTGAGGTTGAGCGTGAGGGACTTCTTCGAGCGGTTGACGCTCATGAAATACGTCGCCTCGCCGCCGACGAACGGCGGCCACTGGCGCGTGTCGTCGCCCTTGCCCGGCTCCTCGACCTTGATGACCTCGGCGCCCATGTCGCCGAGCTGCATCGCGCAGAACGGCCCCGCCAGCACGCGCGTGAGATCGAGCACGCGCACGCCCACCAGTGGTCCCCTAGCCCGTGGCACGGCCCCGCCCCTTCAGCACCCGCTTGGCGAGCGACCGGGCGATCGCGTTCACGCGATCACCCGCGTAGCCGGCCCGGCGCCAGAACAGCCGGGCGCGGTCGAGCGCGCCCAGGTGCGAGTAATAGTAGATGTCGTCCACGGCCTCGATCGCGACGGTCGAGCCGACCCTGATGCCGCGCGTTCCCTCGCCGTGGCAGACGAAGCGCGCGCCGCCGCCGAGCTCGACGATGGCGATGTGCAGCGGCGAGCGGAATCCCTCGGGCGTCGCGTGGAGGGTCGTGAAGGAAATGACCTCGCCGACGCCCTCCACCGCCGTCGGCTCCATCGCCACCGGGTGCCACGGACAGAACCGCGCCGGCGGCGCGACCGTGACCAGGCACACGGGGCAGCGGGACGCCGCGATGGTTTCGATCATGCCCGCCGCCAGATCACGTGGCCTCCAGCAGGATCACCCAGTTGTTCGTGGCGAGCCCGCCGATCGAATGCGCGAGCGCGACGCGCGCCTGCACCTGCCGCCCCGCGGCGCGTCCCGTCAGCTGCCACGCGCACTCGACGAGCTGCGCCAGCCCCGTCGCCGCCAGCGGATGGCCGCGCGCCTTGAGGCCGCCGGATGGATTTACCGGCAGCCGCCCGTCGAGCGCCGTGTCGCCGTCGAGCGTCACGCGCCCGGCCTTGCCCGGCTCCACGAGGCCCACGTCCTCCAGCGAGATCAGCTCGAACGGCGCGAAGGCGTCGTGCAGCTCGGCGACGCCGACGCGCTCCGGCCCGAAGCCCGCCATCGCGAACGCCGCCCGTGCCGCCGCGCGCGTCGCGACGAACGAGGTGATGTCGCGCCGATGGCGGAGGGCGAGGGTGTCCGTCCCCTCCCCAATGCCGGCGACGCGCACCGCCGTGCGGGCGCGCGTCAGGACCACCGCCGCGGCCCCGTCCGAGATCGGGCAGCAGTGCAGCAGCCGCAGCGGGTCGGCGACCATCCGGCTCTCCAGGACGTCCTCTAGCGTCACCGGCGCGCGGAAGTGGGCGTACGGATTGCGTGCGCCGTTGGCGTGGTTCTTCACCGCCACCTGCGCCATCTCGCGCAGGCTCATCCCGCCGCGGGCGAGCACCGCGCGCGTGACGAGTCCCGCGAGCGCGGGCATCGTCGCGCCGTAGGCACGCTCGCAGGGATCGATCGAGCGGCCGATGAGCTCCGAAACCTTCGGCGTGGCGAGGTGGGTCATCTTCTCGCCGCCCACGACGAGGACGGTGTCGCGGACACCCGCGGCGATCTCGAGGAAGCCCGCGTAGAACGCCGCCGCCCCGGACGACGTCGCGGTCTCGACGCGCAGCGCCGGCACGTCGCTGAACCCCATCGCCGTGGCCACGGACGAGGCAAAGTTGCCGTCGCCGACGAACTCTTCCGGATTCATGGCGGCGACGACGAGACTGTCGGGTCGCTCACACCGGGCGTCGGCCAGCGCCGCGTGCGCCGCCTCCGCCATCAAATCCGCCAGCGGCTCGACCCGCCGGCCGACGCGCGTCATGCCGACGCCGGCGACGAAGACGTTGACCATCGGGCCCAGTGTTGCCGATGGTCACGCGGGCGTCAACTCAGGCCGCGGGCGCCGGCTTTCGGCGCGGCGCCTGCGGTGGCGGTGGCGGCGGCGCCGCCACGCGCAGGTCGCGGATCAGCCTCAGGAGATACGTGCGCTGCAGCCCGAGCGCGCGCGCCGCGTGCGTCCGGTTGCCGCGCATCTGCCGCAGCGTCGCTTCGATGAGCTGTCGCTTGAAGTCCGACACCGCGCCGTGATAGTCGGCCGACGCCGGGGCATCGCTGATGGACGGTAGGATGCTCATGCCCGCCGAAGGGAGGCAACGGTTGTGCCATGCGCGGGGTGCCGCGATTTCGGCGGTGTTCGCCGGGCCGGGTCGGCCCGGGTGCACACGGCGCGTGGCGCTCCTGCACAAAAGAAAAGGGCCCTCCGATGAGGGCCCTCGGCGCGCGACAGGATGACCGGCTCAGGACTTGGTGGCCGGCTTGACCGCCGGATTGTCCTTGAAGAACTGCTTGTTCAGCTCGATGAAGTTCTTCCACTGCTCCGGTGTCTCGTCTTCCGCGAAGATCGCCTTCACGGGGCACACCGGCTCGCACGCACCGCAGTCGATGCACTCGTCGGGATGGATGTAGAGCATATCCGTCCCTTCGTAGATGCAGTCGACGGGGCACACCTCGACGCACGCCTTGTCCTTCACGTTGATGCAGGGCTCGGCGATGATGTACGTCATTCGGCCTCCCGATCTCGAAGTGATATCTGCGTCGTGCTACCGATCCGGTCAGATCACGAGATTAGTACCCGAATCGCCGCGGAGTGTCAAGCATTTCGGGGGTTTCTACTGCGAGCGCAGACGTGGATCGAGGGCGTCGCGCAGGGAATCGCCGAAGAGGTTGAAGGCGAAGACCGACAGGCTGATCGCGAGACGCGGGAAGATCGCCATCCAGGGCGCGGATTCGGCGAACTGCACCGCGGCGCCGCGCAGCATGAGTCCCCACGCGGCCATCGGCTCCTGCACGCCGAGACCGAGGAACGAGAGCGATGCTTCGAGCAGGATCGCCTGCCCGAGGAACGCGGTGAGCATGATGAGGTACGGCGCCATCACGTTCGGCAGCATGTGCCGGAGG
>JBOHQB010000493.1:0-2082 GCA_050731995.1 Candidatus Rokuibacteriota bacterium | reverse complement strand
ATCGAAAGGGCGCGCGCGATCCGGGGATCAGCCGAGCAGGTCGTCCACCGCGAGCGTCACGTCCGGGAACGCCTGCGGCACGATCCGATCGCCGTGCCTGAGCACCCGTGTGTCGGCATAGCCAGCGGCCGACGGACTCCGATAGACCTCGATCGTGTCCGTACCGACATCCACGAGCCACACCTCGACGATCCCGGCGCGTGCGTAGAGCGGCAGCTTCACGCCCCGGTCCGTCGCGACGGATGTGTCCATGACCTCGATGACGAGGAGTGCATCGGACGGCCCTGGACGCCCGCTGCGGTAGAAATCGTCGCGTGCGCGCAGGAGCGTCACGTCCGGCTGGGGCACGGAGCGGACGACGCGCAGGCCGAGCGGATTCTGACCCCACACGATGCACCGCCGGCCGACGCGCTCGGCAAACACGTGGCTGATCCGTGCCACGACGCTGGCATGATCGTCACCGATCGGGCTCATCTCGACGATGTCTCCGTCGAGCAGCTCCACCCGGTCGCTCTGGGTCAAGAGGCCGACCTCGGCCATCCGGTCGTACTCGTCCACGGTGAACCGATAGCGCCTGAGCGTGACCGACATCGCCGCGCCTCCTCCGGCGCCATTGTACAGGCTGCCATCTCGCCGGTCAGCGGGACGGGAGCAGCTCGCGGAGCGAGTGGAGCACGGCGCTTGGATCACGTCAGCGTGCAAGGTTCGATACGTCGCTCCGGTGTCGTTCCGGATGGACATCTTGCGTTGCTGCGATCGTCCCGCATACTCTGCCGTGAGCAGGCATTCACGATGACTGCCACCGCGATCGCCACTGCCGCCTTTCGGTACTCGGACGTATCCTGCCGTGTACGGTCCTGGTGGACGGTCAGAGAAGTCGGTGTTGCCGAGGCGCCGAAGCCGCGGCTTCTCGAGCAGGTCCGTGCCGCGATCCGGGCCCGCCACTACAGCCCACGTACCGAGAAGGCGTACGTCCACTGGATCCGGCGCTACATCTTCTTCCACGGCAAGCGCCATCCGGCCGAGATGGGGGCGCCTCAAGTCAGCCAGTTCCTGACGCACCTCGCAGTCCGGGAGACGGTCGCGGCCTCGACCCAGAACCAGGCACTGAGCGCGCTACTCTTCCTCTATCGTGTCGTCCTTGGCGTCGAGCTCCCGTGGCTGGAGGACATCGTCCGGGCCAAGCGGCCCCAGTATCTTCCGGTCGTGCTGACACGAGACGAGGTTCGCGCCGTCCTTCAGCGTCTCGACGGTGTCCCCCGGTTGATGGCCGTCCTCCTCTATGGCGCGGGGCTGCGCCTGCTCGAGTGCTGTCGCGTGCGCATGAAGGACGTGGATTTCTCGACGAACCAGATCGTGATCCGCGACGGCAAGGGTCGCAAGGACCGGGTGACGATGCTCCCGGCGGCAGTCAAGGGCGCACTGGCTGCCCATGTCGAGCGCGTGCGCGGACAGCACCAGGCCGACCTCCGTCATGGCGCCGGCTGGGTGGAGCTGCCCGGGGCCCTGGCGCGCAAGTACCCGAACGCCGGCCGCGAGTGGGGCTGGCAATGGGTCTTTCCCGCGACGCGCATGTACGTCGATCGGGTCACGGGGCAACGGCGGCGCCACCACCTCCACGAATCCGTCCTGCAGCGGGCCGTGAAGGACGCCGTCCGCGACTCCGGTATCGCCAAGCGAGCAACGTGCCACACCTTCCGCCACTCGTTCGCCACCCATCTCTTGGAGGAGAGCCACGACATCCGCACGGTGCAGGAGCTCCTCGGCCACCAGGACGTGAGCACGACGATGATCTACACCCATGTTCTCAATCGTGGCCCGGCAGGCGTCCGCAGTCCCGCCGACCGGATGTTCCTCTCGTGACGAGGCGTACTGGACTGGCCATGAGGAGTCGCGCCTGTGCTCGCTCCGGGAGCTGGAGGATGGATGGCGGCAGGCAAGGACACGCGGCCACCGGCAATACAAGAACCCGAACAAGCCGGGTACAGTTACAGTAGCTGGGAAGCCGAGCCTGGAGGTGCCGCCGGGCACGCAGAACGCGATCCTGAGGCAGGCGGGCCTGAAGAAGGCCGGGAGTGGCGA
>JBOHQB010000492.1:0-6728 GCA_050731995.1 Candidatus Rokuibacteriota bacterium | reverse complement strand
GCGCTCGCCGCCACGAAGGGCGCCATCACGATCCATCCGTATCCCGTCACGCCCTGGCACGCCGATTTCTTCCAGCACGCGGATCTTGCGGAAGCCGCGCTCAAGCGGCTTTCGCACGACGCCGATCGCGCGACGCCGCCGACGCGCGTGAGGGCAGCCGGCGCGCTGGCGCGGGCGCTCGTCGCCGGCGGGCTCCGGCCCGCGGAGCGCGACGCCGACGCGACTCTCGAGGAGGTCTCCGCGCGCGAGCTCGTCGCCTCGCAGGAGGCGCCCGTCAACGGCTGGACCGGCCCGCCGTGGCTCCGCGACGGGTGGTTCCACGCGCACCTGCTCCAGGCGGCGGCGGTGACCGAGCCCGCCGCGCGGCGCCAGAGCGACGAAGCGCGCGCGCGCCTGATCGCCGGCGGCTGGGAGGGGGCGGCCGAGCGAATCGCGCTCGAGCGCCGGCTGGTGTCGGCGCTCGGTCGGGGCTGCGAGCGCGTCGTCCTCGGCTACACGACGCGGCGCGAGGTGCTGAGCGCGGAGTACTCGAACGGCGTCGAGAACGTCGGCAGCGACCCGCTGACCGGGCTCGTCTCCGGGATCTTCGTGCGCACCGTCAAGCTCAAGGACTTCATGTGGAACGGCTGGCTTCGGGTGGGGGTGCAGAGTCGGCCGACGGCCGCGTGGAACCCGGTCGCCGGCTTCGGCGACGACACCGGGCGCCTCGTGCGTGCGGCGGTCGTGGACCCGGCGCTGCTGCCCTCGCCCGTCGGCGCGGGCTGGGTCGCGAACCGCGTGGTGCCCGCGGTCGAGCCGGGCGGCGCCGTCGAGGTGCCGGCCGACGCGCTGGTCCCCGAGCCGGAGACGGGCGCGCTCCGGCACGTCGCGCGCGGAACGACGGCCAGGGCAAAGCTCACGTACCGCGTGCTCGGCTCGGCGCTCCACGACGGCACCCGGATGTCGGTCGCGGACCTCGTCTACGCGTATGTCTTCGCGGCCCGCTGGAGCGCGCCGGGGAACGCCGGGGCGCGGCGCTGGGATCCGGTCGTCGAGCGCCAGACCGCGCCGCTGCGCGCCGCGCTGGTCGCCGTCCGCGTCGCGCGCGTGGACGTGCAGCTCCGTGACTTCGCCGACGTCCAGGTGATCAACGACAATCCGGTGGTCGAGGTGTACCTCCGGCACGGGCTCGACCCGGCGGACGTGGCGGCGCTGGCACCGCCGTGGTCGGCGGTGCCGTGGCAGCTCACGGTGCTGATGGAGGAGGCGGTCGCGCGGGGCCTCGCGGCCTTCTCCGAGGAGGAGGCGCGCAGGCGCCGCGTGCCCTGGCTCGACCTCGCGCGGGATCGCAAGGTCAGGGACGCGCTCGGTGCGCTCGCCGACGACCTCGAGCGCAAGGCCTACGTGCCCGAGCCGCTGCGCGGCCTCGTGACGGTGGAGCAGGCACGCCACCGCTGGGCGGCGCTCAAGCGCTTCGCGAAGCGGCACGGCCACTGGCTCGTCACCAGCGGACCGTACCGGCTCGACAAGTGGTCGCCGGAGTCGGTGACCCTGGCCGTCTTTCGCGACCTGACCTATCCCCTCGGCGTCGGCGCCTTCGACGCGTTCGCGGTGCCGCTCCGCGGCTTCGTCGCCCGGGCGTCGTTCAAGGGCGACCGGCTCGAGATCCAGGCCGACGTCGAGAAGATCGAGAAATCGGAGCGGTCGTATAAGATCGTGCGGGGACCCTACAAGCCCGAGCCGGCGGGTGAGAAGGTGCGCGACACGCTCGCCGCGCGCTGGATCGTGATCGGTCCGGGCGACGAGGTCGCGGCCGCCGGCGCGTCCGAGGAGCAGGAGGCGGGGCGTCTCGTCGTGGACCTCAAGGGCCGGGTCAAGCCGGGCGCCTACCGCGTGCTCCTCGCCGTGGCGCTGAACGGCAACAGCGTGAAGCCGGAGGTGAGAGTGCTGCCATACCGCGTGACCGAGTGATGGACACGCTCGTCGTCCACCTGCTCAACGCGCTGCTCTACACCTCGGTCCTCTTCCTGATCGCGGGCGGGCTCTCGCTCATCTACGGGGTCATGCGGATCGTCAACCTCGCGCACGGCAACCTCTACGCCTTCGGCGCGTACGTCACCGCGTGGGTGGTGGGGATCGTCGCCGCGGGCGCGCCGATGGCGGTGCTGCTCCTGATCGTGCCCGCGGGCGCCTTCGCGGCCGCCGCGGCCGGCGCCCTGCTCGAGCCGACGCTGCTTCGGCCCTTCTACAAGCGGGCGGAGGAGTACCAGCTGCTCGTCACCTTCGGGCTCCTCATGATCATCGAAGACGTGATCCGCTTCCTGTGGGGGCCGTACCCGCTCTCCGCCTCGGTGATCTTCGAGAACTTCGGCTCGGTCGACATCGGCGAGCTGCCGTACCCGACCTACAACTTCCTCGTCATCGCCGTCGGGGGCGCCGCCGCCGTGTTCCTCTGGGCGTTCATCTATCGCACGCGGTTCGGCGTCGTGCTGCGCGCGACGTCGCAGGACATGCGCATGGCCTCGGCGCTCGGCGTGAACGTCAACCGCATCTACGTCCAGGCCTTCACGCTCGGCTGCTTCATGGCGGGTCTCGGCGGGGCCGTCATCGTCCCGAGCCAGTCGGCCGTGCTCGGGATGGGCGTCGACGCGCTCATACTGTCGTTCATCGTGGTCGTCATCGGGGGCCTGGGCTCGCTCGAGGGGGCGCTCGTCGGCGCGTTCATCGTCGGCGTGATTCGTGAGGCGGGGATCGCCTGGTTCCCCGAGATCGAGCTGGCCGTCCTCTACCTCATGGCGGCGCTCGTCCTGCTCGTCAGGCCTGCCGGCCTCTTCGGACGGCCATGAGTGTGGCTGCGCGAGCCGCAGTGCGTTCGACGCACGAGGCGAGCCCGTGAGTAGCGTCGCCGCCGCCCTGCACGCCGCGCGTCCGGGCCGCATGCTCCGCTGGGCCGTGCCGGTCGCCGTCCTCCTCGTCGTGATGCCCTGGGTCGCGAGCGAGTTCGTGACGCTCCAGCTCGCCTACGGCCTCGTGATGGCCATCGCCGCCCTCGGATTCAACCTCCTGTTGGGCTACACGGGCCTCCTGTCGTTCGGCCATTCGGCGTACTTCGGCGTGGGCGCGTACGTCGTCGCGCTGATGGTTAAGTACCTCAAGATCTCCTCGATGGAGCTCTTCCTCGTCGGCGCGGTCGTGGGGACCGTGGTCGTCACCGCCGTCTTCGGCTTCGCCTGCGTGCGCTACACGCGCATCTTCTTCGGCATCCTGACGCTCGCGCTGTCGCAGGTGCTCTGGTCGCTCGCCTTCAAGTTCTTCTGGGTGACCGGTGGCACGGACGGCCTGCGCGTGCCGACGCCGACGCTGCTCGGCTTCATCACGGGCAAGGGCGACAAGACGGCGTTTCTCGTGTACTCGTACTACTACTACGTGCTCGCGATCTTCTTCGTGTGCGTCGCCGTCATGTGGCTGATCGTCCACTCGCCCTTCGGCATGGCGCTCCAGGCCATCCGCGACAACGAAACGCGCGCCCAGTTCGTTGGCGTCCGGATCTGGCGCTACCGGTGGTTCGCGTTTCTCGTGTCTGGCGCGTTCGCGGGGCTTGCCGGCGCGCTGTGGGTGCCGCTCAACGGCCTCGTCACACCGGAGAATCTGCACTGGCAGTTCTCGGGCGAGATCGTGTTCATGACGGTGCTCGGCGGCTTCCGCTCGTTCTTCGGCCCCGTCATCGGCGCGATCGTCTTCAACTATCTCAAGACCTATGCCGTCGGCTACACGACCTACTGGCAGTTCCTGCTCGGCGCAGTCCTCGTCACGCTCGTCCTCTCGCTGCCGACGGGCATTGTCGGCACCGCCGGGCGCCTCTGGGCGCGCTTCCGGGAGGGCCGAGCGTGAGCCTCCTCGAGACGCGGCAGCTCGTGAAGTACTTCGGCGAGACGCACGCCGTGGACCACGTGGACTTCAAGGTGGGCGAGGCGGAGGTGCTCGCGCTCATCGGCTCGAACGGCGCGGGCAAGACGACGCTCGTGAACCTCATCAGCGGGCTCTTCGCGCCCGACAGCGGGCAGATCGTCTTCCAGGGCCAGGACGTAACGCACCACACCGTCCACGGGCGTATCAAGGCGGGGATCGCGCGGTCGTTCCAGCTCGTGAACCTCTTCGACCAGCTCACGGCGGTCGACAACGTCGCGCTGACGGTGTTCTCGCGGGACGACAAGACGCGGAAACCCCTGACGCTCGCGTCGGCGGACGCTGTCGTCTGGCAGGAGGCGGTCGAGACCCTCCGGCTCTTCGGGCTCGAGGCCAAGGCGCGGATGCCGGCGGGCGGCCTCTCCCAGGGCGAGCGCAAGTTGCTCGACGTTGCCGTGGCATACGCGCTCCGGCCGAAGCTCCTGTTTCTCGACGAGCCCACGAGCGGCGTCAGCACGCGCGAGAAGGCGCCGATCATGGACACGATCACCTCGGTCGTGCGCGGCACGCGGATCTCGGCGGTCATCATCGAGCACGACATGGACGTCGTCTTTTCCTACTCGGATCGGATCGTGGCCATGCACCAGGGCGCCATCCTCGCCGACGGCACGCCCGACGAGATCCGGCGCAACCCGGCGGTGCAGACGAACCTCCTCGGGGTGGAGGCGCGCTGATGGCGCTGATGCTCGAGCTCGATCAGATCAGCACCTACCGGGGACCGGCGCAGATCCTCCGCGGCGTGTCGCTCACCGTCAACGACGGTGAGGCCGTCTGCCTCGTCGGTCGGAACGGGGCGGGGAAGACCACGACGATCGACTCGATCATGGGGCTCCTGCCCGTGCGGGCTGGCAGGATCACGTTCCGGAACCAGGACATCACGCGGCTCGCGGCGCACCAGCGCGCGCGCCTCGGGATCGGCTACGCGCCGGAGGACTGCGGCATCTTCCCGGATCTGACGGTCCAGGAGAATTTCCAGATCGGCGAGTGGCTCGGCAAGCCGGCGCCTGCCGGGAACGGCGTCTTCGGGGTGTTCCCCGAGGTGAAGGAAGTTCTCGGGCGCCGCGGGCTGCACCTCTCGGGCGGACAGAAAAAGATGGTGGCGATCACGCGCGCGATGACGCTCGCGCCGGCGATCCTGCTCCTCGACGAGCCCTTCGAGGGGCTGGCGCCCGTCGTCGTCACGCGCTTCATCGAGGCGGTGAAGCAGATCAAGGCGATGGGCGTGTCGGTGCTCATCGCCGAGTCGAGCGTCGTCAACGCCACACGCGTCGCCGACCGCCTCTACGCGATCGACCGCGGCGAAATCATCTTCCACGGCGCGCCGGCCGACGTCTTCCGGAACGAGGACGTCATGAAGACGATCCGGGGCTAGGATGATCGTTCTGGGTGTCAGCGAGACCCATTGCGCGACGGCGGCGGTGCTACGCGATGGCGCGATCGTCGGAGCCGCGTCCGAGGAGCGGTTCACGCGGCTCAAGAACGACGCGGGCTGGCCCCGGCTGGCGATCGACGCAATTCTCAAAGAGTCGGGCCTCCAGCCGGCGCAGATCGACCTCGTGGCGCTCGCCGGCAGGCGCGCCTACTCCCGCGACTGGATGAACCGGGTGCTTCACGACCAGGCGTACGCGCGCGAGTACTACGGTGTCGGGCTCGGCGAGCCGAGCCGTCTCGGCAAGCGCGCGCGCAAGCTCGGCGCACGCCTGGGCCTCTTCGAGCCGGCGCGCGGCAAGCACGACCTGCCGGAGGCCGAGCGGCGGGCGATGATCGCCGAGCACCTCGGCGTCGCGCGGGACCACATCGTCGCGCTCGACCACCACACGTGCCATGCCGCGGCCGCCTACTTCGGCTCGCCGTTCGGCGGCGCGCCGGCGCTCGTCCTGACCAACGACAATTCCGGCGACGGTCTCTGCGCGACGGTCTCGACGGGGCGGGGCACGGGGCTCGAGCGGCACGAAGCGACGCCGAGCGCGCCCGGCTCGCTCGGCTCCTTCTACTCGTTCGTCACGCTGCTCCTCGGCATGAAGTTCGGCGAGCACGAGTACAAGGTGATGGGGCTGGCGCCGTACGCGCCGGCGGGCCAGGCCGAGCGGGCGGAGGCGACGCTCCGGGAGGTCTTCGATCTCGCCCCCGGCGATCCGTGCCGGTTCGCGTGGAAGAAGAAGGGCGCCCGCTATCGCCTACTGCTCGAGGCGACGCTCGGCCTCCGCTTCGACGCGATCGCCGGCGGCGCCCAGCGCATCGTCGAGGAGAACCTCCTTCGCTGGGCGCGGCTGATGCGCGAGCGCCACGGCGGGGAGCGAGTCGCGCTCGGGGGCGGCGTCTTCATGAACGTGAAAGCCAACGGGCTCATCGCCTCCGAGGAGTGGGTGCGGGACCTGTTCGTGTTCCCCTCGTGTGGGGACGAGTCGAACGCCATCGGCGCGGCCTACCTCGGCTATCTGGATCTCGCCGCGAAGCGCGGTGTGGCGCCGGCCCCCGAGCCCTTCGGCCCGGCGTATCTCGGTCCGTCGATCGACGACGGCGAGGTCGAGCGGCTCATCCGTGCCGGCGATCTCGCGTCGCGCCACCGCGTGAGCGAGCCGGCGTCCATCGAGGAGAAGATCGCCGAGCTGCTCGTTTCGGACGGCGTCGTCGCCCGCTGCGCGGGGCGGATGGAGTTCGGCGCGCGCGCGCTCGGCAACCGCTCGATCCTCGCGAACCCGTCGGACCATCGGGTCGTGGGCGTCATCAACCGGATGATCAAGAACCGAGACTTCTGGATGCCGTTTGCGCCTTCAGTGTTG